>CBINPE010000001.1:0-91753 GCA_966252435.1 uncultured Burkholderiales bacterium
TCAGCGAGCCGCCTTCCTCGATGTTGCGCGCCGCGCCGAAGAAGCGCTTGGGGCGTTGCAGCGCGTTGGCGTCGACACCGCCGGTCAGCACCTTGCCGGACGAGGGCAGCACATTGTTGTAGGCGCGGGCCAGCCGGGTGATGGAGTCGAGCAGGATCACGACGTCCTTCTTCAGCTCGACCAGGCGCTTGGCGCGCTCGATCACCATCTCGGCCACCTGCACGTGGCGCGCCGCGGGCTCGTCGAAGGTGGAGCTGATGACCTCGCCGCGCACGGTGCGCTGCATCTCGGTCACTTCCTCGGGGCGCTCGTCGACCAGCAGCACGATCAGGTGGGCATCGGGGTGGTTGCTCGTGATGGCGTGGGCCATCTGCTGCATCATCACCGTCTTGCCGCTCTTGGGGGCAGCCACCAGCAGGGCGCGCTGGCCTTTGCCGATGGGGGCGATCAGGTCGATGATGCGGGAGGTCACGTTCTCCTCGGACTTGATGTCCCGCTCCAGCCGGAACTGCTCCTTGGGGAACAGCGGCGTGAGGTTCTCGAACATGATCTTGTTCTTGCTGTCCTCGGGCGGCAGGCCGTTGACGCGGTCGACCTTCACCAGGGCGAAATAGCGCTCGCCGTCCTTCGGCACCCGCACCTCGCCCTCGACATCGTCGCCGGTGTGCAGGTTGAAGCGGCGGATCTGGCTGGGGCTGAGGTAGATGTCGTCGGTGGAGGCCATGTAGCTGGCGTCCGGGGCGCGCAGGAAGCCGAAGCCGTCCGGCAGGACCTCCAGCACGCCGTCACCGAAAACCTGCTCGCCGCCCTTGGCGCGCTTTTTCATGATGGCGAACATCAGCTCCTGCTTGCGCATGCGCGTGACGTTTTCGATCTCGAGCGCTTCCCCCATCTTGATGAGTTCGGAAACGTGGAGCGCCTTCAGTTCGGACAGATGCATGGGTCAATACCCTAGGTGAGAAGGGAAGGGGGTGGCCGCGATGGGCAGACAAACACGGGCAATGGGAATGCGGGGCCGCTGTGATCGTTGCCGGCCGCGTTGTCCTGGGCGGTGTCCCGAGTGAGGAAACCTTCACGCGGACGCCGGCAGCGCTGCGGCAGATTCATCCGTTCGTCGGCCCCTGTGCCCAACGGCCGGCACCTGGACCAAACAAAACGGCGCCCTTGGAAGGGGCGCCGTTCGCCACGGCTGGGCGTGATTATAGGTGGCTGTCGATGAAAGCTTTCAATTCGGCCTTCGATTTGTTGCCGACGAGGGTGCCGCTGAGCTGGCCGTCCTTGAAAAGCATCAGGGTCGGGATGGCCCGGATGCCGAACTTCCCGGGGGTGTCGCGGTTCTTGTCGATGTCCATCTTGGTGATCTGCAGGCGGTCAGCGTAGTCTTTGGAGACCTCGTCCAGGATCACGCCGATGGACTTGCAGGGACCGCACCATTCCGCCCAGTAGTCGATCAGGACGGGCTTGTCGGATTTCAGGACGTCCTCCTCGAAGGACGCATCGGTGGTGGCGGTGATCAGTTCGGTGCTCATGGTGGATTCCTCAGAAGGGTTGCTGCCGCTGGAAATCCGCGGCAACAAGGCACAATGATTCTCACACAAAGGCTTTGACCCCTTTCTCCACCCCACCCAGATGTTTCCTATCGCGCCGATAGTTTGGACCGCCGTTTCCCCATCCGTGACCGAGGTGTGGAAGGGCGTGGCCGAATCGGTGGCGGGCTGGCTGGGGTCCGTGGATGCGGCGCCGCGCGATGCGGTGGTCCTGCTGCCCCAGGTGCGCCACCTGCCTTTGCTGCGCCAGGCCTGGTCGCGCTGGGTCGGCGGGTGGCTGCCACGCATCGAGACGCCGCAGACGCTGGCCGGTGGCTGGGCGCCGGCTTCCGTGGCCGGCGCGGGGTTGATCAGTTTCGACATGGCCACCGATCGCCTGACGGCCCTGGGCCTGTTGCGCTCGGCATCATTCACGCGGGGAGCCGATCCGCTGGCCCTGGACCACGCCCTGAGCGCGCTGGTGCAGACCGCCCACGGCATGGCCCGCGCCGCCAGCCTGGTGCCGCCCGCGCTGCGCGAGGCGCACTGGCAGCGCTGCCGCGAAGCCCTCGAGAGCACGGGGGGGCCGGCCGGGCGTGAGCGCGCCCTGGCGCAGCTGGCACTGGAGTGGGCGGCCCTGCAGCCGACGCCGCGCACCGACGTGCTTTTCCAAGACGACGAGGACGCGGTGACGGCCGAGGTGTCGGCCTGGGTGATGGTGCAGGCCGGCGGTGTCGATCCGCTGGCCCAGGCGGTGCTGCAGGCCGCGTCGCTGCAGGCGCCCTGCGGCTGGGTCGACCTGGACGGCGTGGCGGCCCTGGAGAGTGAGCCGGTCGGCACGGGGGAAGAGGCCGAGGAAGCGACGGGGGCGCCGGTTGCGGAGCCGCCCTTGCCCGGCCGCCCCGCGCTGCGCCGGCTGGCCGTGTGCGAGGACTTCGAGGAAGAAGCGCAGCGCAGCGCCGCGCAGGTGCTGCATCACCTGGCGGCGGGCGAGGCGCCAGTGGTGCTGGTGGCCCAGGACCGCGTGCTGGTGCGGCGCGTGCAGGCTTTGCTGGCGCGCCAGCAGGTGGCGGTGCAGGACGAGACGGGCTGGAAGCTCTCGACCACCAGTTCGGCCGCGCTGGTGATGGCCTGGCTGCGCCTGCTGCGGCCCCAGGCCACGCTCGACGAGGTGGTGGATGCCCTGAAGCTCGTGCCAGGCCGCCAGGCCGAGGTGCACGCGCTCGAGGCGGTGCTGCGGCGCCGCAACTGGCGCCGGCTGGACCAGGTGCAGCCGGGTCGCCTGCCGGCGGCCGCTCTGCCGCTCTGGCAGGACCTGCTGGACCTGCGGGCAGGTTTCCCCGTGTCGGCGGCGCTTCCGCTGCCGCGCTGGCTGGTGCTGTTCGGCCAGGCGCTGGAGGCCTGGGGCCTGCGCGAGGTGCTGGCGCGCGACCCGGCGGGTGAGCAGGTGCTCGCGGTCTTGCGCCTGTCGGCGCCCGATCCGGCCTTCGATGCGCTGGCCAGTGGGGCGGGCCTGCCCGACCTGTCGCTGTTCCTGAGCTGGGTCGACCAGGCGCTGGAGCATGCGTCCTTCGTCCCGGCGGCGCCGCCGCAGGCGGCCCAGGTGGTGGTGACGCCGCTGTCCCATGCGGTGCTGCGGCCTTTCGCCGCGGCGGTCTTCCCCGGGGCCGATGCCACCCACTGGGGGGCGCCCGCCGGCTTGCATCCCCTGTTGACGCCGGCCCAGGCCGAGGTGTTCGGCCTGCCCACCCAGACGGTGGCACTGGAGGGGCAATGGCTGGCCATGCGGCAGTTGACGCGCCTGCCGCGGCTGACCCTGCTGCACCGCCTGAACGACGTCGAGGAGCGCCTCCTGCCCAGCCCCCTGCTGGAGCGGCTGCTCGCGCTGTGGGCCCGGGAGGAGGAGGAAGCCCAGGCCGAAGGCCGGGCCCTGCCGCCGCTGGCCGCCTCGGAGGTCCGGGTGCCGCGCTGGGTGACGGCCCAGCCGGTGTATGCGAGCGGCCCGGCCGCGCCCACCTTGCTGCCTGAACGCCTCAGCGCCAGCGCCTGCGAGATGCTGCGCGCCTGCCCCTACCGCTTCTTCGCGCTGCGCATGCTGCAGCTGCAATCGGTGGAAGAACTCGAAACCGTGCCCGACAAGCGCGACTACGGCGACTGGCTGCACGGCGTGCTGCTGCGCTTCCACAGCCGGCGCGAGGCGGGCGCCACCCGCGAGCAGGCGCGCGAGCAGTTGCGCCGCGCGGCGCGCGACGCCCAGGCCACGCAGGGCTGGGACGACGCGGAGTTCCTGCCCTACCTGGCCTCGTTCGAACGCCTCATCGAGTCCTACCTCGACTGGCTCGACGAGCGCGAGGCCAAGGGCGTGCGCTGGCTCGACGGCGAGCGCGAGGTCAGCACCGAGCCGCCGGCCTGGGAGGGCATCGCCATGCACGGCATCATCGACCGGGTGGACCGCGTCGCGGGAGAGCCGCCCACCCTCGAGCTGATCGACTACAAGACCGGCAGCGCAGCGGCCCTGCGCCAGCGCGTGCGCACACCCGCCGAGGAGACGCAGCTGGCCTTCTACGCCGCCCTGATGCAGGCCGAGGCGCCGGCCGAGACGCTGCGCGCCGCCTACCTGCCGCTCGAGGACGGCCGCCGCCTGCAGGAAATCCCGCATCCCGACCTCGAACACAGCGCCCGGCGCCTGGTGGAGGGCATCGGGCACGACCTGTCGCGCCTGCGCGAGGGCGCGCCGCTGTGGCCGCTGGGGCAGGGCACGGCCTGCGAATACTGCGCCGCACGCGGGATCTGCCGGCGTGACCACTGGGAGGCCCCGGTGCCGGTTCCTGCGCCGCTGGTGCCCACCGAAGTCACCGCGGCGGCAGCGGCCGACGACGACCTGCAGGAAGCCACACGCTCATGATGACGACGACCCACGCGCCAGCACACCGGGCGGCCGCCGCACCCTCCGCGGTCGTCTCGGGCACGCCGGCCTACCGCATCGACGGCGCGAGCGTGCCGCGCCACCAGTTCTATGCCACCGCCTGCCATCCCGGGCGCAGCGTGGTGGTCGAGGCCTGCGCCGGGGCGGGCAAGACCTGGATGCTGGTGTCGCGCATCGTCCGCGCCCTGCTTGACGGCGCGCGACCGCACGAGATCCTGGCCATCACCTTCACCCGCAAAGCCGCGGCGGAGATGCGGGAGCGGCTGGTGGACTGGCTGCGCGCCTGGAGCGAGACGGCTTCGACCGAGGCGCAGCGCATCGAGGCGCTGTGCGCGCGCGGCATGTCGCGTGCGCAGGCCCGCTCGGCCCAGGAGGCCCTGGCGGCGCTGAATGACCAGCTGCTGCGCGGCGGGCGCATGGTCGAGATCCGCACCTTCCATGCCTGGTTCTCGCAACTGCTGCGCGGGGCGCCGCTGGCCCTGCTGGCCGAGCTGCAGCTCAGCCCGAACATGCGCCTGCTGGAGGAGGCGACCGACCACGAGCCGGCGATCTTCAAGCGCTTCCACGCCCGCGTGCTGGCCGACGCCGCCCTGGCCACCGACTACCACGCGCAGGTGCAGCTGCGCGGGCGCGTCGCCACCCAGCGCTGGCTGCAGCTGGCCTTGAGCAAGCGCATCGAGATCGAGCTGGCCCAGCGGGCCGGGGTGCTGGAGACGAGCGTGGAACCACCGCCGGGCGAGCCGGGGGCCTCGCCCTACGCCGCGCTGCGCGGCCCTGAACTCGAGCCCCTGCTGCAGCGCCTGACGCGCAAGCTGTCCGCCTATGTGAAGCAGGCCCTGCAGCAGTCCGCGGCCCAGGCCCTGTCCCAGGCGCTGGCCGAGCGCGATGACCGGCGCGCTTTCGAGGGCGTGTGCAAGGCGCTGCTCACCGACAAGCTCACGCCGCGCAAGCGGCTGGGCGACCATCCCGAGCAAGAGCAGGCGTGCGCCCTGCTGCTGAAGATGCGCGAGGTCCAGCAGCAGCACGAGGCGCAGGCGGAGCACCTGCGCATGGTGCGCCTGTCGCGCGTGCTGATCGAGGAGTTCGGCGCCTACAAGCGCGAGCAGGGCCTGGCCGACATGGCCGACCTGGAGCGCTGCGCGCTGGCGCTGCTGCGCGACAGCAGCCTGTCGGCCTGGATGCAGGAGCGGCTGGACGCGCGCGTGCGCCATGTGTTGATCGATGAATTCCAGGACACCAGCCCGCTGCAGTGGCACGCCCTGCACGCCTGGCTGTCGGGCTACGCGGGCGCGGGGGGCGGGGCCAGCGGGCAGCGTCCGCCGTCCGTGTTCATCGTGGGCGATCCGAAGCAGAGCATCTACCGCTTCCGCCGCGCCGAGCCGCGCGTGTTCGAGGCGGCGCGCGACTTCGTGGTGGCCGGGCTGGATGGCGCGGTGCTCACCTGCGACCACACGCGGCGCAATGCGCCCGAGGTGCTGCAGGCCCTCAACACGGTGTTCCAGGAGGCCCAGCGGGCGGGCGAGTTCAGTGGCTTCCGCGCCCACACCACCGAGGTGGAGGATGGCGGCGCGCAGTGGTCGCTCTATGGCCTGCCGGCGGGGGTCTTCACGCTGCCGCGCGAGGCGCGGCCCGCCGCGGCCCAGGCCCCGGCCGGCGCACCCGCCGCCTGGCGCGACACCTTGACCACTCCGCGCGACGAGCCCCAGACCGTGGTGCGCCAGCAGGAGGCGCACCGCGTGGCCCATGCCATCGCCGCCCTGGTGCGCGGCGAGGTGCCCAACCCGCGCAACGGCCGGCCGCTGACGCCGGGCGACATCCATGTGCTGTCGCGCAAGCGGGCCTCGCTGCGCCTGCTGGCACAGGAGCTGCAGGCCCTGCACCTGCCGTTCGCCGCGCCCGAGGCGTTCCGCCTGATGGACTCGGCCGAGGTGCAGGACGTGGTCGCCCTGCTCGATGCGCTGGCCTCGTCGCAGCACCACCTCTCGCTGGCGCGCGCGTTGCGCAGCCCGGTGTTCGGGGTCTCCGACGCCGACCTCGTCCACCTGGCGCAGGGCGTGCAGACCCTGCGCGAACTGGCGCAGCAGGACGCCTGCCCGGCCGAGCAGGTCTCCTGGTGGGGCGCGCTGATGCACGCGCCCGATGACGGCTTCAGCCCCGCCCTGCGGCGCGCGCGGCGGCTGCTGGGGGGGTGGCGCGAGGCGGTCGACACCCTGCCGCCGCACGACGTGCTGGACCGCGTGTTCCATGAGGGCCAGGTGATGGAGCGCATGGCCGCCGCGGTGCCCGCGGCCATGCGCACGGCGGCGCAGTGCGCCCTGCAGGCCTTGATGGCGCAGGCGCTGATGCTCGACGGCGCGCGCTATGCCACGCTCTACAACTTCGTGCGCGCCCTCAAGCAGCGGGCGCTGAAGCTGGTGCCGCCGGCGCAGGCCGATGCGGTGCAGCTGCTCACGGTGCACGGCGCCAAGGGGCTGGAGGCCGAAGTGGTGTTCGTCATGGACGCCGACCCCGAGCCGCAGGCCGCCGAGCACACCACCGTGCTGATCGACTGGCCTGTCGACTCGCCGGCGCCCGTGACCTGCGCCTTCGTGTATTCCGAGAGCCGCTGTCCGCCCTCGCTGGTGACGCTGCTGGCGCGCGAGCGCGCGGCACGCCAGCGCGAGGAGCTCAACGGCTTGTACGTGGCCATGACGCGGGCCCGCGAATGCTTGGTCGTCAGCAGCACCGAGCGGCGCCATGGGGGCTCGTCCTTCCATGGCGGCGAGGCGCCGCCGGCCAACTGGTGGCAGCGCCTGCAGCCCTTGCTGGCGCCCTGGCCGCTGACCCTGGGCGATGGCCTGCCGCCGCAGCCCGAGGATGCGCGCATCCGCCTGTGGGGGCTGCCGGCCGTGTCGGCGCCCGTGCTGTCGCCGGCCCTCCTGCAGCCTGAGGACGACGCGGTGGCGCAAGAGGATGGTGACGCCCAGGCGGACAGCTTCATCAGCCGCGTGGGGCAGGCGGTGCACCTGGTGCTGCAATGGGCCGCCCAGGCGCCGGCTGCGGCCCCGGCTGATCAGGCGGCTGCCCGCGCGGAACGGGTGGCGGCGGGGGCGCGGCAGTTCGGGGTGCCCGCCGAGCAGGTGGTGGCGGTGGTGGACCGCATCCTCGACAGCCCGGCCTGTGCCCGTTTCTTCGACCGGGAGGCGCTGGCCTGGGCGGGTAACGAGGTGGCGGTCACGGTGCAGGGCCAGGTGCGGCGCATTGACCGCCTGGTGGCCTTGCGCTCGCCCCAGGGTCCAGTCTGGTGGGTGCTTGACTACAAGCTGCACGAGTCGCCCCAGTCCCTGCCGGCCTACCGCGAGCAGTTGCGCGCCTATGGCAAGGCGGTGGCGCAGCTCCAGCCGGGCGAGCCGGTGCGCTGCGCCTTCATCACGGGGCAGGGCGAGGTGGTGGAGGTCGATTGAGCGCGCCCGTCCGGTCCTGTGGTTGAGGGTAGGGCCATGCTCTGGGTCTGGCGCCATCCCCGCCCGGTGGGCATCCAGGGCCGCTGCATCGGCCACACCGATGTGGCGCTGGACCGCCGCCGCGCCAAGCGCCTGGCGCGTCGCATCCAGCGCGTCGCCCGCCGCGAGGGCCTGCCCCGGCGGGTGCTGACCTCGCCGCTGCGCCGTGCCCGTGCGGTGGGTGAATGGCTGGCACGCTGGGGCTGGCAGCACCGCGTCGATCCGCGGCTCAGCGAGGTGTCGTTCGGCGACTGGGACGGACAGCCGTGGTCGGCCATCGGGCCAGATCCTGTCCAGGCCTGGTGCGACGACTTCGCGGGCCATGCGCCAGGCGGCGGGGAAAGCCTCCTGTGCCTGTTCGAGCGCTGCCGCAGCCTGCTGGGCGAAGTGGCGGGGACGGTGGAAGGCGCGATGTGCGTCGTCGGCCATGCCGGCTGGATGAGCGCGGCCCGCCACCTCGCGCAAGGTCTGCCGCCGCCCGCACGGGCCGCTGACTGGCCGGCGCCGTTGCCTTATGGCGGGCTGCTGGTGCTCTCGAGGGAAGGGCTGGGCTTGGCCTGCGGACCCCTGGGAGCAGGGGCGCGCCAGGCCGAGAGGCCGATGCCCAGTACCATGAGCCCGAACGCCAGGCCGTGATAGGGCTGCGGCGCCTCGCCCAGCAGGGCGGCGGACAGCAAGGCGGTGAACAGCGGGGTGAGGTTGGCGAAGAAGGCAGCCACGGCCGGCCCCACCGTGGCCACGCCGAGCCCCCAGCAGCGGAAGGCCACGATCGAGGGACCGATGGCCACGTACAGCAGCGCCAGCACCAGCGCCGCGCCGTGCAGCCCCTGGCCTGTGGACGCCGGCGGGGTCCAGACGGACGCCTCGACGGCCGCGGCCAGGCCGGCCCACAGCGTGCCGAACATCACCTGCGGCAGCAGCAGCTGCGCCCAGTTCCAGTCGGGACGCTGCACACCCTGCATGTGGGCAGGCGGTCGCACCAGCAGCCAGCTGTAGACGGCCCACACCAGCACCGCCAGCATCATCAGCAGGTCGCCTTCCACGAAGGTGACGTGGCGCAGCACCGCCCACTGCCCGCGCGACAGGACCACCGCCACGCCCAGCACGGACAGCACCACGCCCAGCAGCTCCACGGCGCGGGGGCGCACGCGGTAGAACAGGGCCCCCAGCAGCAACATCCACACCGGCATGCTGGCGGCGATCAAGGTGACGTTGATGGCGGTGGAGGTGCGCAGCGCCGCGTACTGCAGGGCGTTGTAGCAGCCCACCCCGAGCAGGCCGAGGATGCACAGGTAGCCCCATCGACGGCGCAGCGCCTCGGGCCGCTGCCACACCCGCCAGCCGAACGGCAGCAGGAGCAGGCAGGCCAGCAGCCAGCGCGCGCCGTTCAGGGCCAGCGGCGGCAGTTCGCTCACGAGCACGCGGCCCAGCACGGAGTTGCCGGCCCACAGCAGGGGCGGTAGCACCAGCATGAGCAGCACGCGCGGGGTCCAGGCGGGGTTCATGGGTGAGGCTCCGCGTCAATGGGACAGGGCCACCGCGACGGGTTGGCGGGGGCCTTTCTCGGGCACCGGATTGCTGGCACCATCGTGGCCACTTCGTGGTCGCGACGAAGCCGGGTGATCACCATTTCTGGACAAGGAGCCGCGCATGCAGCAGCAAGCCACAGTCGTTCGGGTCGATCAATGCGGGGGGCCGGAGGTGCTGCAGCTGGTGCAGCAGCCCGTGGCGCCTCCCGAGGCGGGTGAGGTGTTGATCCGTCAGCATGCATCGGGCGTGAACTTCCTGGACGTCTACCATCGCACGGGGTTATACCCGCTTCAAAAGCCCTTCGTGCTCGGCATGGAAGGCGCCGGGGTGGTGGAGGCGGTGGGCCCGGCGCTGGCAGGGGAGCGGCCGCACCGGCTGCAGGTGGGCGACCGGGTTGCCTACGTCGGGCCTACCCCGGGCAGCTATGCCACCTTGCGCACGCTGCCGGCCAAGGCGGCCGTCAAGCTGCCGGACAACATCGATTTCGAACAGGCCGCCGGCATGATGCTCAAGGGCCTGACCGTGCAGTACCTGTTGCGCAAGACGCAGCCCCAGGGCGGCCTGCAGCCCGGCGACTGGGTGCTGTTCCATGCCGGCGCGGGCGGGGTGGGGTTGATCGCCTGCCAGTGGGCGCGGGCCATGGGCCTGCGCCTGATCGCCACCGCGGGCTCGGACGAGAAATGCGCGCTGGCGGTGGCCAACGGCGCCGTCCACGCCATCAACTACCGGACCGAGAACCTCGTCGAGCGCGTCCGGGAGCTGACCTACGGCAACATGGTCAAGTCGGTCTACGACTCGATCGGCCACGACACCTGGGACGTCTCGCTCGACTGCTTGCGCCCGTTCGGGCTGATGGTGAGCTTCGGCAACGCCTCGGGGCCGGTGCCGCCGGTCACCCTGGCCACCCTGGCGGCCAAGGGGTCCCTGTACGTGACCCGGCCCAGCCTGTTCACCCACCTGGCCACGCGCGAGTCGACCCTGGCCATGGCCAAGGACCTGTTCGACATGGTGACCGCGGGCTTCGTGAAGGTCCACATCGGCCAGCGCTACGCCCTGAAGGACGCGGTCCAGGCGCACATCGACCTGGAGGCACGCCGCACCACCGGCGCGAGCGTGCTGCTCTGCGGGGAGTAAGGCAGCCCTCGTGCCTCACCCGGCCTGCGCCTGTCCCTGCGGCGTGGCCGGACGCAGCATGCGCAGGTGGAAGCTGAAGCAGCTGCCCTTGCCGGGTGTGCTCTGCACCTTGACCTCGCTGCCCATCAGCCGCACCAGGCGGTTGACGATGGTCAGGCCCAGGCCGGTGCCGCCATAGCGGCGTGTGATGCTGCTGTCGGCCTGCACGAAGGGGTCGAAGACGTGCTCGAGCTGCTCGGGGGTCATGCCGATGCCGGTGTCGTGCACGCTGAACTGCAGGTCGACGGCCTCGGCGTCGGGGGTGCTTGCCTTTCCCGACTCCGCGCCGTCCTCGGGGAAGGGCCGTACGCTGATGCGCACCTCACCCTGCTCAGTGAACTTCAGCGCGTTGCCCACCAGATTGACCAGCACCTGGCGCAGGCGCACCGCGTCGCCGAGCACCAGCTCGGGCACGTCGGGATGGATGCAGGCATAGAGGTTGAGCCCCTTGTTCAGGGCCTCGTGCGTGAGAGGCATGAAGGCCTCGTCGATGCAGTGACGCAGACTCAGCGGCCGCTGCTCCAGCTGCATGCGGCCCGACTCGACCTTGGCCACGTCCAGCAGGTCGTTGATGATCACCATCAGGCCCTTGGCCGACTGGTTCACCAGTTCGATGTACTTGCGCTGGGTGGGGTTGAGCTCGGTGCGCAGCACCAGGTCCGTCAGGCCGAGGACGCCGTTCATCGGCGTGCGGATCTCATGGCTCATGTTGGCCAGGAACTCGCTCTTGGCGAGGTTGGCGCGGTCGGCGGCCACGCGCGCGCTCTCCAGGGCCTGCTGGACCGCCTTGAGGTTGGAGATGTCGCGCGCGTTGACCTGCATGGCCCGCCCGCCGGTGCCGGGGTCGACCACCGGGCGCACGTCGATGCCGTGCCAGCGCAGGCCCTGCAGGGTGCACAGCTCCATCTCGGCGCTGAAAGTCTGCCCCTTGCGGACCTGCGCGATGATGCGCGCCGCCACGCCGGGCTCGGGGAACATGGCGGCGAAGTCGTTGTGGATGCCGTTGCCGCGCCGCGTCGTGCGCACCGGCCCGAAGGCCTGCACGGCCGCGGGGTTGCGCATCAGCAGCGTGCCGTGCGGCAGGCTGTGCACGGCGATGCGCACGGTGGTGTGCTGCACCGCCTCGACGCCCCGCAGCGTGTTGGCGTTGAAGCTCGCCGCCAGCGGCTCGGAGGCGAACAGGATGCCCTGGCGCATGTCGGGCAGCTGGATGCCGCGCGACACCAGCTCCGAGGTGACCGGCGTGCCGCGCGGGTACAGCGTCCAGGACTCGCGCGTGATCTCGCCCTTGGCATGGCTCTGCATGGTCAGCATCAGCCGCGTGCGGGTGCCCTCCGTCAGGTCGGAGAAGTCGCGCGAGAGGAACTCCTCGTTGCTGCTGGCGTGCCAGAAGGTGCGGGCCGCCGAGTTGCCCCAGACCATGCTCAGGCGTTCGGCGTCGAACACCCACATGGGCAGGTCCAGCCATTCATAGAGGTGCAAGCAGCTGAAATCAAGCATCCGGCAGGCAGATCGTTGGTGGGTGAGGCAGGGGAGGCGGGACGGCGGGTGCTGCAGCCCGCATCATGCCTGAGTTACTGAGTGTTTCAACGGGGACGGCGCATCCCCATGTCCCACCCAGTCTTTTACCTTGCCCTGCCTACCCGCCTGCCGGCTTGCGAGCCCTCACTCCCCGGCGACCACACCTTCCCGGCGCGGATCGGCACCGCCGAACCAACCCGTCGGGGTGCGCTGGATGGCCTGCAGGCCGCTGGTCATCGTCATCTCGCGCACCTCGTGGCCACGCGCCTTCAAGGCCTCGATCGTCGCGGCGGGGAAGCGCTGGGTCTCCAGCAGCGTGGGTCCGTTGGTGGAGCCGAAGTTGGGCAGGCTGACGGCCTGCTGGGCGTTCAGCCCCCAGCCCAGCGAACCCAGCAGCGTCTTGGCCGTGTAGTGGATGATCAGTGCCCCGCCCGGCGAGCCGGCGCTCATGACGAGCTGGCCGCTGGCCTTGTCGAACACCAGCATCGGGCTCATGCTCGAGCGCGGCCGCTTGCCGGGCTGCACCCGGTTGGCGATCGGCTGGCCGTTGGCGTCGCGCGGCGCGAAGGAGAAGTCGGTCAGCTCGTTGTTGAGCATGAAGCCGCGCACCATCTGGCGCGCTCCGAACTGGTCCTCGATGGTCGTGGTCATGGAGATGGCGTTGCCCTGTGCGTCGACGATCGACACGTGCGAGGTGCCGTGCTCGATCTGGTCAGGCATGGGCGCCAGGCCGACCTTGACACCGCCCGGCGTGCCGGGTGCCCCCATCTTCATCGAGCGCGGACCGATCAGCGCGGCGCGCTCGCGCAGGTAGGCCGGGTCGAGCAGGCTGTGCCAGGAGCCCGCCGGGGGCGAGACGAAGTCGGGGTCGGCGACGTAGAGGTTGCGGTCGGCGAAGGCCAGGCGCGAGGCCTCGGTGTAGTTGTGCAGGAAGTCCGCATTCGGCAGGCCGTCGGCCAGCGGCGGGGTGGGCTGCGGCGGCATGGCGTTGTCGAGCATGGTCAGGATCTGCGTCACCGCCAGGGCGCCGGAGGAGGGCGGCGGGAAGCCGCACAGCCGGTACTGGCGCCAGTCGCTGCACAGGGCCTCGCGCTTCTTGGGCTGGTAGGCGGCCAGGTCGCCTTCGCTGAGCAGGCCGGGGTTGGTGGCGTGGCTGCGCACCTTGGCCACGATGTCGCGCGCGACGTCGCCGGTGTAGAAGGCATCGGGGCCGCGGCGGGCCACGGCGCGCAGCACGGCCGCCAGCTCCGGGTTGCGCAGCACCGTGCCGACATCGTGCGGTGTGCCATCGGGCTTGTAGAAGTAGGCCCGGGCGGTGGGGTCGTTGCGCAGGTACTGGTCCTCGCGCAGCAGCGTGTTCAGGCGCGGGCTGACACGGAAGCCCTGCTCGGCCAGCAGGATGGCGGGTTCGAACAGGGTCGCCCAGGGCAGCTTGCCGTACTGCTTGTGTGCCATCTCGAGCATGCGCAGCGTGCCCGGCGTGCCCACCGAGCGTCCCCCGATGACCCCTTCATAGAAGGTCATGGGCTTGCCGTCAGGCTTGAGGAAGAGATTTTCGGTGGCGGCGGCCGGGGCGGTCTCGCGACCGTCGAAGGCCTCGACGGCACGGCCGTTCCAGTGCATCAGGAAGGTGCCGCCCGCGATGCCGCTGGACTGCGGCTCGACCAGGGTCAGCACCATCTGCACCGCGATCGCCGCGTCCACCGCCGAGCCGCCCGCCTTGAGCACCTGGTTGCCAGCGTCGGTGGCCAGCGGGTTGGCCGCCGCCACCGCGAAGCGCCGCGTGGCCCAGCCCGGCTTTTCGGTGTAGCCGCTGGCGCCCTCGGGCTGCATGTATTTCTCGACCCGGGCCTGCTCGTCGGCAGGCGGCTTGTAGTCGAGGTGGGCGGGGGGCAGGGGGCCGGCGCAGGCGGCCAGCAGGCAGGCGGTCGCGGTGGTGAGGGCAAGCCAGGTCACGCGAAAGCGATGCGGTGTCATGAGACGATCTCCAGGTAATGCGGTATGACGAAAACGAGGATCGCAGTCTATTGACCGGACCATGACAATAGCGCATCCGGCCCCGGAAAGAATGTTCCATGAAATTTGACAATCTCGACGACCTGCACGTCATGCTGGCTGCCGCGCAGACCGGCAGCTTCACCGAGGCGGGCCGGCGCTGTTCCTTGAGCACGGCGGCCGTGAGTGCAGCGATCAAGCGGCTGGAGAAGACCCTGGGCGTGCGCTTGTTCGAGCGCACCACCCGCTCGGTGCGCCCCACGCCCGAGGGCGAAGTGATGATTGACCATGCCCGCCGGGCCCTGGACCTGGTGGCCGAGGGCAGCGCCCGGGTGCGTGCAAGCAGCGAGGAGATGACGGGCACGGTGCGCATCTCGGCGGCTGCGACCATGTCGCACGCGGTGCTGGCCTCCTGGCTGGCCGCCTTCGCCGCGCAGCATCCGGGGCTGGAGGTCGACCTGCAGGTCAGCGATGCCCTGGTCGACCTGGTGCGCGAGGGCATCGACCTGGCGCTGCGCAACGGCCCGCTGGAGGATTCCACCCTGGTGGCGCGCCTGCTCGTGACCACGCGCCGTGTGGCGTGTGCGAGTCCCGAGTACCTGGCGCGCCACGGCGCGCCGCAGACGCCGCGCGAGCTGTCGGCACACGACTGCATCACCTACCACGTGCGCGGGCGGCGGATGTCGACCTGGCACTTCACGCCCATCGGGGGCGGCCAGCGCGAGGCCTGCGAGGTGCGCGGCCGCCTGGCCACCAATGACGCCGCGATCGCCCACCTGTGGGCGCGCCAGGGCCGCGGCATCTCCTACCTGTCGGAGCTGGTGATCAACGAGGCGCTGGCCTGCGGCGAGCTGGTGCGCATCCTGCCCGGCTACCTGGGCGCCCCCGTGCCGCTGTATGCAGTGTGGCCGTGCAACCGCTTCGTGCACGCGCGGGTCACGCGGCTGATCGAGTCGCTGGCGGCGTTCCTGTCGCTGAAGGTCTCCGCCTTGCCGACGGAGGCGGGGGACTGAGGCCAGTCTTCCTCAGGCCCCCGCGGCGGCCGAGGCCGCACCGCGCCGCATCCGCAGCAGTTCGCTGAGGATCAGGCAGACGGCACCCAGGAAGATGGCCGTGTCGGCCACGTTGAAGCTGGGGAAGTGGCCGCCCGGGAACAGCACCGAGAGAAAGCCCCAGTGGAAGTCGAGGAAGTCCACGACATGGCCGTGTTGCAGGCGGTCGGTCACGTTGCCGATGGCGCCGCCCAGGATCAGGGCCATGGCCAGGCTGATCAGGCGCTGTCCGCGATGGACGTGCATCTGCCACAGGATCAGCACGATGGCGCCCAGGGCGATGGCCGTGAAAAGCCAGCGTTGCCAGCCCGGCTCGCCGGCCAGGAAGCTGAAGGCCGCGCCCGGGTTGTGGGCCCGCACGAGGTTGAAGAACGAGGTCAGGGCCACGCTCTCGTACAGCTGGAAGTGCTGGATCACCATCAGCTTGGTGAACTGGTCGGCGGCGACCACCGCCAGCGCCAGCAGCAGCCAGGGCCAGACGGCGCCGCCCAGGCGGCTGCCCTTGCCGGGCTGCGGGGTGGAGAGTGCGGACATGTCAGGCCACCTTTCGGGTTTCGCCGCTGCCGAACAGGTTGCTGGTGCAGCGGCCGCAGATCGTGGGATGCGCGGGGTCGTGCCCCACGTCCTCGCGGACGTGCCAGCAGCGCTCACACTTCAGGCCGGGGCTGGCCTGGACCTCGACCTCCAGGGCGTCGTCCGCGCCGCCGGGCAGGCGCTCCAGCGTCACCCGCGAGGTGATGAAGATGAACTTCAGGTCCTCGCCCAGGCTGTCCAGCAGGGCATGCAGCGCGGGCCCTGCGCGCAGGGTCAGCGCGGCCTGCAGGGACGAGCCGATGATGCCCGCGGTGCGCGCGTCCTCCAGCGCCTTGAGCACGGTGGCCCGGTGCTTGAGCAGCACCGGCCAGCGCGCCTGCAGCGACTCCCGGGTGTCGGGCAGCGCGGGCAGGGCGTGGTAGGTCTCGATGAAGATCGACGACGAGCGGCCCGGTGCGAAGATCGGCCAGGCCTCCTCGGCCGTGAAGCTCAGGAAGGGCGCCATCCAGCGCAGCATGGCATGGGTGATGTGCCACAGCGCGGTCTGCGCGCTGCGCCGTGCCAGGGACTTCGCCTGGGTGGTGTAGAGGCGGTCCTTCAGCACGTCGAGGTAGAAGGCGCCCAGGTCCTCGCTGCAGTACACCTGCAGCTTGGCCACCACGGGGTGGAACTCGTACACCTCGTAGTGCGCCAGGATCTCGGCCTGCAGCTGCGTGGCGCGGGCCAGGGCGTAGCGGTCGACTTCCAGCATCTCCTCCACCGGCACGCTGTCGCGCGCGGCGTCGAAGTCGCTGGTGTTGGCCAGCAGGAAGCGCAGGGTGTTGCGGATGCGCCGGTAGCTGTCGACCACGCGGGCCAGGATCTTGTCGTCGATGTTGAGGTCGCCCGAGTAGTCGGTGCTGGCCACCCACAGGCGGATGATCTCGGCGCCGAGCTTGTTGCTGATGTCCTGCGGCACCGTCACGTTGCCCTTGCTCTTGCTCTGCTTCTCGCCCTTGCCGTCGGTGGCGAAACCGTGCGTCAGCAGGCCGCGGTAGGGTGCGCGGCCCTTCAGCGCGCAGGCCAGCAGCAGCGAGGAATGGAACCAGCCGCGGTGCTGGTCGTGGCCCTCGAGGTAGAGGTCGGCCTCGGGGCCGCTGGCGTGGCCGCTGCCGGCATGGCTGCCGGTCTCGGGGTCGAGCACGTGCGAGAAGGTCGAGCCCGAGTCGAACCAGACGTCGAGGATGTCGGTGCTCTTCGTGTAGTGCGCCGCCTGCTCGCCCAGCCACTCGCGCGGGTCGAGCTGGGCCCAGGCTTCCACGCCGCCCTGGCGCACCAGCTCGGCCGCGCGGTCCATCAGGGCCAGGGTGTCGGGGTGCAGCTCCCCGGTGTCCTTGTGCAGGAAGAAGGGCAGGGGCACGCCCCAGTTGCGCTGCCGGCTGATGCACCAGTCGGGCCGGTTGGCGATCATGTCGCGCAGCCGGGAACGGCCGCTCTCGGGGTAGAAGCGGGTCTCGTCGATGGCCTTCAGGGCGCGCTGGCGCAGGCTGCCCTCGGCCTTGTCGACCGTGCACACGCCTTCGCCCTCGTCCATGCGCACGAACCACTGCGCCGCGGCGCGGTAGATCACCGGCGCCTTGTGGCGCCAGCAGTGCGGGTAACTGTGCTGCAGCGGGGCGGTGGCCATCAAACGGCCCGCCTCATGCAGGGTGTCGATGATGACCGGCGCGGCCTTCCAGATGTTTTGCCCGCCGAACAGCGGCAGGGCGGCCTCGTAGCTGCCGTTGCCCTGCACAGGGTTGAGGATCTGGTCCAGGGCCAGGCCATGGGCGCGGCAGGAGTTGAAGTCCTCCACCCCGTAGGCCGGGGACGAGTGCACGATGCCGGTGCCGTCCTCGGCGGTGGCGTAGTCGGCCAGGTAGACCGGGCTCAGGCGGTCATAGCCGGGATGTACGTGCGCCAGCGGGTGACGGAAGTTCAACCCCCCCAGCCGCTCGCCCTTCACCGTGGCCAGCACCTCGCCCTCGAGCTGGTAGCGCGCCAGGCACTTCTCGACCAGGGCGCTGGCCAGCACCAGCAGGCCGCGCGCCGTCTTGACGAGTGCGTAGTCCAGCGCAGGGTTGAGGTTGAGGGCCTGGTTGGACGGCAGGGTCCAGGCGGTGGTGGTCCAGATGACCGCGAACGCCTCCTGCGCCAGGGGCGCGGGCAGGCCGAAGGCCGCGGCGAGCCGGTCGGGCTCGGCGCAGGGGAAAGCCACGTCCAGCGCCTGGGAGGTCTTGTCCTCGTACTCGATCTCGAACTCGGCCAGCGACGAGCCGCAGGCGAAGCACCAGTACACCGGCTTGAGGCCGCGGTAGACGAAGCCGCGCTCCATCAGGCCCTTGAGCACGCGGATCTCCCCCGCCTCGTTGCCAAAGTCCATGGTGCGGTAGGGGTGCTGCCAGTCGCCCAGCACGCCCAGGCGCTTGAAGTCGGCCATCTGCAGGGCGATCTGCTCGGTGGCGTAGGCGCGGCTCTTGGCCTGCGCCTCGTCGCGCGACAGGCCGCGGCCGAAGGTCTTCTCGATCTGGTTCTCGATCGGCAGGCCGTGGCAGTCCCAGCCGGGCACGAACTGCGCGTCCATGCCCTTGAGCTGGCGGGCCTTGACGATCATGTCCTTGAGCACCTTGTTGAGCGCGTGGCCGATGTGGATCTGGCCATTCGCGTAGGGCGGCCCGTCGTGCAGCACGAACTTTTCGCAGCCATGGCGCGCGGCGCGCAGCCGGGCATACAGGCCTTCCTCCTCCCACGCCTTGGCCCACGCGGGCTCGCGCTTGGGCAGGTCGCCCCGCATGGGGAAGGGGGTGTCGGGCAGGTTGAGGGTGGAACGGTAATCGAAGGGGGCGGCGGGGTCGGTCGGCATGCGAGGACTCGTCTGTCTGTCAATCTATCGGGCTGGAAAAGAACCGCTCGCAGCCGCCGTGCGGCATGGAGGGACGTTTTCAGGCGGGCGGAGGAGGGCCGGATGCCCCGTTTGGCAGGGCGTTCGCCCGCGGCACAGGGCGGAGGACCGCGTCAAATTCGATCGCGCGTGGTCTGGCGGCGGGTCGAGGGGGACGCCTGCAGACGCGACGAGAAAGGGGAGGAAGCCGGAAACATGGGTGGCATTCTAGGCCCTCTGCCGGGCTGCGGCCGGGGCCTTCCCGACTTCGGTCGAGGCAACCCGACAGGCCCGCCGTTTGCTGGTGGTGGGGTGGCTGTTGTGGCGGCGCCATGCGGATGGGCCCCGCGTCAACAAATGACGTGCGGACTGGGGTAAATCTTCTGTGGCGGCGCTCGATCTGCGCTACAAAACAGTGACGCGATTCGTTGAGGCTGCCATGCAGGTTCACCACGCCAGACCCTTTTCCATCGTTGTCGCGGGTGCGGGTTGCTGGGTTCTTGCCCTGAGCGGTTGGGCTTGGGCGGACACGCCGGAGCCGCCGGCGGGCGCAACCGGCGCCCAGGCCGAGGCACCCCTGCCGCCCTCACCACCCGTTTTCGAGGGCGCCCTGGGCCCGGTGGTGTCCTGGAGCCACCAGGGCCACGGGGTGGATGCCAAGCCCGGCTTCTACTTCCGCTACAAACGGCTGAGCCTCAGCAACACCAGCAGCTTCGCAGTCCGGCGAAGCGATGACCTCTTCCGGGGGCTGGGGCTGGACATGGTCAACAGCGAGCGCGTCACGTTCAACCTGGGCCTGCGCTTCGACCGCGGTGGGCGCACCAGCGACCTGCCCGCCCTGGCAGGCCATGACAAGGTCGAGGCCACGGTGCGCCTGCGCGCCTCGGCCACCTACCACCTGACGCCCCGCTGGAGTGTCGGGGCAGGCTGGACCACCGACCTGCTCGGCCATGGTGGCGGCCAGACCGTCGACCTGGGCATCTCCCACGAGCGGCCCCTCGGACCGCGCCTCGTCTGGTCGATGGGGGCCGGTCTCAACGCGGCCAATGCCACCTTCCAACGCAGCTACTTCGGCGTCACGCCCACCCAGTCGGCACTCAGCGGCCTGCCGGTGTACACGCCGGGCGGGGGCCTGATGAATGCCTCGGTCGGGACCACGCTGCGCAAGGAGATCGGAAATTCCTGGGTGGCGTTCGTGGGGGCCTCGGCGGTGCACCGCCTGGGACCCCAGGTGGACAGTCCGCTGGTCACCTGGTCCAACAACTGGGGCATGACCGCCGGCATCGCACGACGCTTCTGAGCCTCCTGCGCGGCCGGCGTTTCGGCGCACACTGCGGCCTGCGGCCGGGCCCCCGGTCATCCAACGAGGAGTCGAACGTGAGGAAGAAAAACGCCACGCTGCTGCGTGGAGGGGCGATGACGTGCCTGACGAGGTGGCTGGGGCGCCTGGCGCTGCCGGCCTGCCTCGCGGTGGGCAGCGTCTGCGCTTCGGCGCAGACCCAGGAGGGCTGCATGTACCAGGTGCCGTCGCCCTGGCAGTCGCTGCCGGTGCAATGGATCGGCGAATGCCATGAGATCTATGCCGATGGGCTCGGGGTGCTGCAGGTCACGGCCTCGCCGCCGGAGCAGGTGTTCTACGGACAGCTGTCGCGCGGCCAGGCGCAGCAGGGGGTGCTGGAGCAGCCGTCCGGCCTGCAGCCCGGACGCTTCATCAAGGGGGTGTGGGTGCCGGCCCGCGGTCGCGAGGAGCGGGCCGAAGCCTGGCAGATCGGCATCGAGGCGGCCAGGAAGACCAGCGCCCACTTCCGCGAGGCCGGTATCGGGCGTCTGGCGGAGGCCTACGAGGCAGCGGCGCAACGCCTGGACAAGCAGGCTGCGCGTTCGAGGTAGGCGTCAACCCCATCAAGGTGTCAGCGGCCGGGGCGTCGTGGCCAGCCATTCGCGGGCCTCGACCACGTCCTGGGCGATGCCACGCTGCAGGGCCTCCAGCGACTCGTACTGCAGCTCGTCGTGGAGCTTGTGCAGCAGGTCCACCCGCACGCAGCGGCCGTAGGCGCCCTCCGGCCCCAGGTGTTCGGGCCAGGCCAGGCAATGCACCTCCAGCAGCACCCGGCCCGCGTGCTCGACCGTGGGCCGAACGCCGAGGCTGGCGACGCCGGGCACGGGCAAGGCGGTCAGGCCATGCACCTGGACCGCGAAGATGCCGTGCGCGGCCGGCCGGTCGTGGGGAAAGCGCAGGTTCAAGGTGCGAAAGCCCAGGTCTCGCCCGAGTTTGCGGCCGTGCACGACGTGGCCGCTGATGCTGTAGGGGCGGCCCAGCAGTGTGGCAGCCTGCGCCATGTCGCCCTGGCGCAGGGCCTCGCGCACCGCCGAGCTGGACACCCGCTGTCCGTGGACTTCGTAGCTCAGCATGCGCGCGACATCGAAGCCGTGCGCCTGGCCCTCGGCGTCCAGCATGGCGTAGTCGCCCGAGCGCTGCGCGCCGAAGCGGAAATCGTCGCCCACCAGCACGTAGCGCGCGCCCAGCCCCTGCACCAGCACGTCGGAGACGAAGCGCTGCGGGCTCAGGCTGGCCAGGTCGGCGCCGAAGCGCAGCACCAGCACCTGGTCGATGCCGCAGCGCGCCAGCTCCAGCAGACGGTCGCGCAGCGTGGCGATGCGGCGCGGCGCAGCCTCGGGACGGCCGGCCTTGCGGCTGAAGTAGTCGCGCGGATGGGGCTCGAAGGTCATCACGCAGCTCGGCACCCCGCGGTGCTGGGCCTCGTTGCGCAGCAGCGCCAGCATGGCCTGGTGGCCCCGGTGGACGCCGTCGAAATTGCCGATGGTGAGGGCACAGGCCCGCGCCATGTCGGGGTGGTGCCAGCCGCGGAAAACTTGCATGGGGCGGATTATGCGGCCCCGCATCCGGGTTCCCCCGGTCCCGCGAACCGGGGGTTGTGGGCGTGATCCGCGTCACGGAAACTGATGGTTACAAACTGTTCTGCCACTCTTTTCCAGGTCCCTTCCATGTTGAAACAACTTCTTCGGTGCAGTGCCACTGTGGTGGCTTTGGGTGTGTGTGCAGTGGCCGCGCAGGCCAATGTCTTGACGTTCGAGAGCGGTGTCCTGACCGGCGTCGAGCAGCCGGGACCCGAGTGTTACGCGGAGGACGGCTTCCTGGTGTCGACGGCGGAGTTCTACCTGGCCCCGCCGATCCACAGCCCCGCCATCACCGGCTTGCCCGAGGTGTCCACCCGCATGTTCGTGGGCGGCCACAACGCCACCCTGACGGCCAGCGACGACGTGCTCTTCAGCGTGCAGCAGGTGGAGCTGGGTTCCTTCTTCGGCGTGCTGCCCCTGCAGGCCTCGGTCACGTTCAACGGCGTGAAGGCGGACGGCAGCACGGTGACGCAGACCTTCGAGGCCGGAGCCTTCGTGCCGATCGAGGTCACGGCGCCCAACCCCTACATGGTGCCTGGCAAGTTCTACACCACGACCATGGACGTCTACACGTTCAGCGCCGACTTCACCAACCTGCGCAGCCTGAGCTGGGACGCGGTGGCCGCCAACTCTCCCGGGGCCAAGGCCTACTACGTCGACAACCTGGCGGTCACCCCGGTGCCCGAGCCCGAGACCTGGGCGCTGATGGCTGCCGGCCTGATGGCCTTGACCTGGGCCGGCATGCGCCGCCGTCGCGAGGAAGGGATCCGCTGAGGCGCTGGCAGCCGCTCGGGGGCTGGCTTCAGTCGTGACGTTCGAGGCTGGCCAGCAGCAGGCCGGCCGCGACGAACAAGCTCCCGAAGGTGCGGTTGAGCGCCTTCATCTGCCGCGGCGTACGCAGCAGCCGCAGCACGCGCGAGGCCAGGGCGGTGTAGCCGCCCATCACCACCATGTCGGTGAAGCCCAGGGTCGCGGCGATCACGCCGTACTGTGGGGCCAGGGGCTGGGCCACGTCCAGGAAATGCGGCACCACCGCCAGCAGGAACACGGTGCCCTTGGGATTGATCGAGTTCACCATCCACCCGCGCAGCACCAGGCTGCGCTGCGTCACCACGGTGCCTGCGCCGTCGGTCGACACGGCGGCGAGCGGCTCGGCCGGTGCACGCCATTGCTTGAGGCCCAGCCAGATCAGGTAGGCCACGCCCAGCCATTTGACGATCGCGAAACCGATGCTGGACGCCAGGATCAGCGCGCCCAGCCCCAGCCCCACCACCGCGATCTGCGTCCAGATGCCCAGCACCAGGCCCAGCGAGACCCAGTAGCCGCGCCGGAAGCCGTGGTTGAGCCCCGCGCCCATGGCTGCCACCGCGCCCGCGCCCGGCGACAGACTGATGGCCCAGGACGCGGCGAAGAAAGCAAGCCAGATGGTGAGGGACATGGCAGAGGCTCCGGTGTGGCGGATCAGTTGGGGGAGGCGGTCCAGGTGATGGTCGCGGCGTCCAGCCACAGCCACTGGCCGGGGGCCAGCGTGTCGGGCAGGCGCAGCGGCCCGAAGCCGCTGCGGTGCAGTCGCTCCACGCGGTTGCCGACAGCGGCCAGCATGCGCTTGACCTGGTGGTACTTGCCCTGCAGCAGCGTCAGCCGCAGGCCATGCAGGCCGTCTTCTTCCGGGCCCGTGGCCAGCGCGGCCGCGGCGCGCACGACGGCGGGGTCGTCATGCAGGGCCACGCCGGCGAGCAGGCGTTCGATCTGGGCGTCGGTGACGGGGTGCTTGCAGCCCACCTCGTACACCTTGGGCACGTGGTGCTTGGGCGAGGTGAGCTTGTGCAGCAGGGCGCCGTCGTCGGTGAACAGCAGCAGGCCGGTGGTGTCGGCGTCGAGCCGGCCAATGCTCTGCACATCGCGCCGCCGCAGCGGGGCGGGCAGCAGGCCGTAGACGCTGGGATGGTGGCGCGGCTTTTGCGAGCACTCCACGCCCGCGGGCTTGTGCATCATCAGCAGCGCCTGGCGGTGGTAGGGCCAGGGCTCGCCGCGCACTTCCAGCACCAGGCCGTCCAGCAGCACCTCGGCACCAGGGTCCAGGCAGACCTGGCCCTGCAGCTTCACGTGCCCGCCCAGCACCAGGCCGTCGCAGTCCCGGCGCGTGCCGAAACCCTGCGAGAACAGCGCCTGCGCGAGCGTGGACGACGACGACAAGCAGACCGCCCGCTTCGACCGTCAGTCGCGGAAGTTGTTGAACGACAGCGGCGCGTCGGCCACGGCCTGGCGGATCTCGGCGATCGCCGACTGCAGGTCGTCGCGCTTGCCGCCGGTCACGCGCACGGTGTCGCCCTGGATGGCGGCCTGCACCTTGAGCTTGCTCTGCTTGAGCAGGGTCTGGATCTTCTTGGCGGTCTCGCTGTCGATGCCGCTCTTCACGGTGATCAACTGCTTGACCTTGTCGCCGCCGATCTTCTCGATCTTGGCGCTGCGGTCGAGGAAGCGGATGTCGACGTTGCGCTTGGTCAGCTTGGCCAGCAGGATGTCGAGCACCTGGCCGATCTGGAAATCGCTGTCGGCGTAGACCGTCAGTTCCTTTTCCTTCAACTCGACGCGGGCCGAGGAGCCCTTGAAGTCGAAGCGGGTGCCGATTTCCTTGGCGGCTTGGTCAACGGCGTTGCGCACCTCGACCAGGTTGGGTTCGAGCACGGTGTCAAAACTGGGCATGGTGGGGAATGGAAATGGAGGGAAACAAGGGAAAGGGCCAAAAACCAAACAAAAGCAAACCAATTGAACGGCCGGCCCCTCGGGCGATGGGTAAAAATTCTGCCATGCAAATCGAAACGGCCACGAGCCTCAAACCCTACAACTCCTTCGGCCTGGCGGCTGTGGCCCAGCGCCTCGTGCGCATCACCTCGGACGCCGACGTGCGGCGCGTGCTCGCCCACGCCGACCTGGGGCGGGGGCCGCATTTCGTGCTGGGCGGCGGCAGCAACATCGTCCTGACGCGCGACGTCACCGCCCCGGTCCTGAAGGTCGAGGTCAAGGGCATGCGCCTGGCGCGCGAGGACGCCGAGGCCTGGGTGGTGGAGGCGGGGGCGGGCGAGAGCTGGCACGACTTTGTCTGCTGGACGCTGGCGCAGGGCTATCCCGGCCTGGAGAACCTGGCCTTGATCCCCGGCACGGTGGGAGCGGCGCCGGTGCAGAACATCGGCGCCTACGGCATGGAGCTGCAGGACCGCTTCGAGGAACTCGACGCCGTGGACCTGTGCACTGGCCGCAGCGTGACCCTGGGCCCGCGGGCGTGCGCGTTCGGCTACCGCGACAGCGTCTTCAAGCACGACCTGGCGGGGCGCAGCCTGATCACCCGGGTGCGCTTGCGGCTGCCCAAGGCCTGGGTGCCGGTGCTGGGCTACCTGGAGCTGGAGCGCAAGGTGCAGGAAACCGGCATCACCCATCCGGACGCCCGGCAGATCGCCGAGTGGGTGATCGCGATCCGGCGCGCCAAGCTGCCCGACCCGCAGCAGATCGGCAACGCCGGCAGCTTCTTCAAGAACCCGGTGGTCACGCCGGAGCAATGCCGCGACATCATCGGCCGCGACCCGGAGATCGTCCACTACCCGCTGCCCGACGGCAACGTCAAGCTGGCGGCCGGCTGGCTGATCGACGCCTGCGGCTGGAAAGGCAAGACGGTGGGCCGCGCGGGCGTCTACGAGAAGCAGGCACTGGTGCTGGTCAACCGGGGCGGGGCCACCGGCGCTGAGGTGGTGACCCTGGCGCGAGCCATCCAGGAAAGCGTCTACGGCCGCTTTGGCATCCGACTGGAGCCCGAGCCGGTGGTCGTGTAGGGTGCCCCTGTTGTCCTTGATGTTGACCGATCCGATGAATTCCCCCCTGCCTGCGCGCGCCGCCCGGCGCTCCCTCATCGCCCTCGATGCCGACGGCGTTCTCCTCGACTACAACCACGCCTACCGGCATGCCTGGCACCGCGCCTTTGGCAAGCTGCCGGCGCTGCGCGATCCCACCGCGTATTGGGCACTGGACCGCTGGGACGTGCGCCGGCTGGAGGGCGAGGAACTGTCCACCCTGCGTGCCTGCTTCGACGAGACGTACTGGTCGACGATGCAGGCCCTGCCGGGCGCGGTCGAGGCCTGCCATGCCTTGTGCGCGGCGGGGTTCGAGCTGGTGTGCGTGTCGGCGCTGCAACCCCGGTTCCGCGAGGCGCGGCACCACAACCTGCGCACCCTGGGATTCCCGATCGAGCAGGTCTTCGCCACCTCGAACCTTGACAACGGCGTCAGCCCGAAGGCCGCCGCCCTGCAGCAGCTGCAGCCCCTGGCCTTCGTCGACGACTACGCGCCCTACCTGCGCGGCATTCCCGCCGACATCCATGCCGCGCTTGTCCTGCGCGAGCCCAACGGCAGTCCGAACCAGGGCGACAGCCTCGCGCTGGCCCACTCCACGCACGACGATCTGTCGGCCTTCGCGGGGTGGTGGCTGAACCGCGGTGAAGCGAGCGCCTGAGGCGCTCTGTCCTTCCTTCTTCTTTCTTGCCCGCACCATGCAATTCCGATTCCTGGGCACCTCGTCCGGCACCCCCACCCTGAACCGCAACGTCTCGGCCCTGGCGCTGCAGCGGCGCCAGTCGCGCAGCTGGTACCTGGTGGACTGCGGCGAAGGCACGCAGCACCAGGTGCTGCGCTCCCCGCTGTCGCTGGCCCAGCTGAAGGCGATCTTCATCACCCATGTGCACGGCGACCACTGCTATGGCCTGCCGGGCTTGCTGGCCACCGCTTCCTTGAACGGACGCAAGGAACCGCTGGGCCTGGTGGCACCCCGCCCGGTGCAGCGGCTGCTGCAGGCGGTGTGTGCGCACACCGATCTGCACCTGGGCTTCGAGATCGACTTCCGCGCGGTGGACGAGCTGGGTGACGCCACGCTGTGGCAGGACGCCGAGGTGAGCGTGCAGGCCCGGCCCTTGTCGCACCGGGTGGCCTCCTTCGCCTACGTGTTCGACAGCGGTCCTTCGGCGCCGGTCCTCGATGCCGCGGCCTTGGAAGCGCTTGGCATCCCCCGGGGGCCGTTGTGGGGCCGGTTGCAGCGTGGCGAGCCGGTGCAGCTGCCCAGCGGGGACTGGGTGCGTCCCGAGCAGGTGATGCAGGGCCCGGGCGCCTCGCGCCGCATCGTGGTGGGGGGTGACAACGACACACCCGGCCTGCTGGCGGCCTGCGGGCCGGCGGACGTGTGGATCCACGAGGCCACCTACACCGAGGATGTGCTGGCCAAGGTCGGCCCAGGCCCCCAGCACAGCAGTGCGGCCCGGGTGGCGCGGGCCGCCGCCGAACACGCGGTTCCCAACCTGGTGCTGACGCATTTCAGCGCCCGTTATGGCGACCGCGACGCGGCCTCGCCCAGCGTGCGCGACCTCGAGGCCGAAGCCCTGGCGCACTACCGCGGACGGCTGTTCATGGCGCAGGACCAGGCGGCCTTCGTGCTGGACGGGCAGGGGCAGCTGGCCGCCCTGCCGTGAGCGCAGCGGAACTGCCTCAGCGCAGCAGGTTCAGCGCAGCAGGTAGTGCGTGGTGGAACACTGCCGCAGCCGGGCGGCGGCTTGCTCGGGCGTCATGTCGCGCTGGGCCATCGCCAGCATCTCGTAGCCCGCCATGAACTTGCGGACCTGGGCGCTGCGCAGCAAGGGCGGGTAGTAGTGCACATGGAAGTGCCAGTGCCCGTGGTCGCCCCCGTCCGTGGGCCGCTGGTGCAGACCCATGGTGCAGGGGAAGGGCACGTTGAAGAGGTTGTCGAAGCGCACGCTCATCTCCTGCAGGGCGGCTGCGAAGTCACGCTGCTGCGCGCTCGAGAGCTGCCCGACGTCGGTCAAGGGTGCGCGGGGCGCGATCAAGGTCTCGAAAGGCCAGGTGGCCCAGAACGGCACCAGCGCGATGAAGCTTTCGTTCGTGAAGACGATGCGCTCACCATGCGCCAACTCGCGTGCGAGGTAGTCGAGCAGCAGGCCGCGGCCCTGTGAGGCCTCGTAGGCGGCTTGCCGGTCGCCCTCGGCCTGCACCAGGTCCGGCACGCAGGCGCTGGCCCAGATCTGACCATGCGGATGGGGATTCGAGCAGCCCATCATCGCCCCCCGGTTCTCGAAGATCTGCACGTGCCGGATGCCTGGCATTGCCCCCAGGGCCCGGTATTGTTCGATCCACAGCTCGACCATCGGCAGCACCTCGGCCGGCGTCATCAGGCCGAGGGTGAGGTCGTGCCGCTCCGACAGGCAATAGACCCGGCAATGCCCGGCCTCGGGCTCGGCCTGGAACAGCGGGTCGGGGCCGAGGGCGGGGTGGTCCTGGAGGTCCTCGCCGGGCAGCAGCGCGGGAAAGTCGTTGTCGAACAGGAAGGTGCCGCGGTAGCGGGGATTGCGGGCGCCGTGGGCGCGTTCATTGCCGGGGCACAGGCGGCACGTCGGCTCGTGGCGGGGCAGGCGATCGGCCTCGGGCGCTTCGATCTGACCGACCCAGGGCCGCGCCGAGCGCTGCGGCGAGACCAGCACCCATTGGCCGGACAGTGGGTTGAAGCGCCGGTGCGGCACGTCGCCGAGCCAGGCGGGGGGATGCCGCAAGGGAACGTCGGGACGGACCATGGCGTGTCAAGCGGATGTCAGCCGCCAGCGATGTAGGGGATGATGGCCAGGGTGTCGTCGACCTCCAGCCGGGGCCAGTGGGTGTCGCGCGCCGGGCGGCCGTTGACCACGAGCGCGAAGCCGCGCGCCAGCTCGCCCGACTCCGTCAGCACGCGGGCGGCCAGGTCCGGAAACCGCGCGTGCAACTGCTCGGTGAAGGAAGCCCAGGGACCGGGCTCCAGGGCGATCTCGACGGGCCACGCGCCGGGGCGTGTGTTCGCGGGCTCCGTCAGGCGCAACAGGTTGGATGGAAGACTGAGTTTGACCATGCATGCCTCCTGGTTGTCGGAGAGGGCCCGTCGACGGCACGCCTCGGGCACCCGGGAAAACAGTCAGCGCAACATGCCGCGGGCCAGGCGAAAGCCCAGGTCGCTGGCGGCGAAGTCGGCGGGTTCGCTCCAGCGGTAGCGGGTGCGGCACATCTCGGCGAGCGCATGCACGCTTCCGCCGCGGCAGCAACGGCGCCCGAACGGCGACGCCAGGCAGACCGGGTTGATGGCGGCCGCGCTGGTGTAGAAGTGCTCGTCGTAGCAGTCGAAGCACCACTCCCAGACCTGGCCGTGAAGGTCGTGCAGGTCCAGGGCGTTCGGCGCGAGCAGGCCCACGTCGCGCACCCGGCCTTGCGAGTTCTCGCTGTACCAGGCGTGGCGTGGCAGCTCGCAGGCGGGCCCGCAGGCCCACTCGTCCTGGCTGCCGGCACCGCAGGCGAACTCCCACTCGGCCTCGCTGGGCAGGCGACAGCCCATCCACAGCGAGAACACCAGGGCGTCGAACCAGGTCACGTCCACCACCGGCTTGTGCGCATCGCGCCCCGCCGGCCGCGATGCGTCGAAGAGGTGGTACAGGCTCCGCGTCACGGGCACTTTGCTGATCGCAAACGGCGCAAGCCGCACGGTGTGGCGCGGTGTTTCGCCGCAGAAGTGGGGCCGGCCCATGGCCTTCTTGTCGCTGCCCATCTCGAAGCGCTGCCCGCACAGCACGCGCATGCGTGGCTCGATGAACTCCCGGTAGCGCCAGGCGGCGCCTGTCAGGAAGCCCCAGGTCAGGAATTCCTCGATCAGGCTGGAATCGCCCGTCTGCAGCACGCGGCCAATGGCACGACAGATGGCCCGGTTGTCCTTGCACAAGGGACGGCCATCGGGGGCCAGCCTCAGGTGGGCGCGCGCGTCGGCCACAGCGGTGTCGGTGTCCGACGCGCTCGACCCCCGTCCTGGCGTCAGGTCGAGGGGCAGTGCCACGTCTTCGGCGGCATCAGGGACGGGCGCACCGTGCACCATCTCGCTCACCTCGTCCCTGGACACGGCATAGGTGCGGATCTGCACGAACTCTGGGTTGCGCATCGAGATGATCATGTGCCACAGGTCATCGAAGCGCTCGATGTGCATGTCGTAGTCGATCCCCGAGAAGTTGGCGGGATGGCGCAGGTGGCTGTGGAACACCCCCACCTGGGTGGCGGCCTTGGCCCAGATCTCCTGCTGCACCCGCCACGATTCCTCGGGGGTGGCGACGAAGCCCGCGTCGTCGTGCTCGACGAAGTACTGGCCATAAGACTCGAAACAGCCCTTCCACTCGGGGCTGTTGCGCACGTTGTCCTCGAACAGCGCGAAGTCGCAGGCCTGCCGCTGCTCGTCGTCGGACAGCAGGTAGCCGAAGCTCTTGCGCGGAAACCGCTGCAGCAAGGTGGTGGTGAGACGCTCCAGCAGCTCCGGCGAGACCGGTGCGGCGGGGGTTGCCAGCGCCGTCATGAGGCCTCCGCCGCCAGGGACTCCGCCTGGATGTGCGCCATCTGCCAGCGCTGGCGGTGGGGCAGCTCGTGCGGCGACAGCCTGCGCACGCCGCGCGCGTTGTGCGACAGGTGCTCGAGCAGCAGGAACACCGTCTCGCAGCGCTCGGGCTGGCCGATGGCCGCTGCGATCTCCTCGGCCGTCTGGGCGCCGCCGCCTTCGAGCTGCTCCAGCACGGCCGCCTGCAAATCGAGCAGGCTCCCGGCCATGTTCTTGTTGACGCCGGGCTGGTGGTAGGCATTCACATCGATGAGCTCCGCGTAGAGGCCGACCGCCCGTTCGAACAGCGCGATGAGTGCGCCCAGGGAGCGCGGCGAGAGATCGGGGAGGGTGATCGTCAGTGAGTCGCGGCCGTGGTCGAAGAGCGTCTCCCGCGTGCCTTCGAAGCCACCAAAGAGATGGTCGCCCAGCGCCACGCGGGGCGGGTCGTCGGTCTGCGCCTGGCGGTCCTTCAGCACGACGACGAAGGTGACGAAGCAGTTGTCCCGGCCATCCCTGAGCTGCTGGACGTAGGCGTGCTGGTCGGTGGTGCCCTTGTGGCCGTAGACGGCCAGGCCCTGCCGGACTTCCTGGCCGTTGCGGTCGTACCGCTTGCCCAGCGATTCCATGACCAGTTGGCGCACGTAGCGCGTCAGCAGCGACAGGCGGTCCTTGTAGGGCAGCAGGACCATGGCCTTGTCGCCACGGCCACGGCCCTCCCAGTACCAGGCCAGGGCGAGCAGCGCGGCCGGGTTGTTGCGCAGGTTGCGGGCGCGGGTGGCGCGGTCCATCTCGCAGGCCCCTTCCAGCAGGGGCTGCACGTCGATGCCCTGCAGGGACAAGGGCAGCAGGCCGACGGCCGAGGTCACCGAGGTCCGCCCACCCACCCAGTCCCACAGGGCGAAGCGGGCCAACCAGTTTTCCTGCTGGGCTTGCTGGTCGAGCTCGGTGCCTTCCACGGACGTGGCCACGGCGTGGGCGCGAAACGCCAGGCCCTGGCGCGCGTACGCGGCCTCGAGCGCCTGCTGCACGCGCCGCGGCGTGGGCGTCCAGCCGGACTTGGAGACCACGCTCACGAGCGTGCGGCCCAGCGCGCCCCCCAGCTGCTGGAGCAGCGTGTCGAGGCCGTCGGGATCGGCGTTGTCGAGGAAGTGCACCTGCAGCCGGTCCGTCGCGCCGCGCAAGGCGTCGCAGGCAAATTGCGGTCCCAGGGAGGACCCGCCGATGCCGATGTGCACCAGGTGCTCGAAGCGGCCCCCGGCACCGCGCACCTCGCCGGCATGGACGCGCCGCGCAAAGGCCTGGATATCGGCCTGCACGGTGCGGATGGCCTTGCGCGCCTGTTCGGTGGGGGCCAGCTGGGGCGCGCGCAGCCAGTAGTGGCCCACCATCCGGTTCTCGTCGCGGTTGGCCAGCGCGCCGGCCTCCAGCTCGGCGATCGCCGAAAAGGCCGTGATGAGGCGGGGCTCCATGTGATTGATGAATCCGCTGCCGAAGCGGATGCGGCTCACGTCCAGCGAGATTCCCAGCGAGGGGACATCGCAGCGCTGCGCGCAGTAGCGGTGCCACAGCGCCATCCTGGACGTGGACGGCTGGCTGCGCTCGTGCGGGCTGAGTGGTGTGTCCAGCTGATTCAACATGCGTGGTCCTTTCCCGACGTTGAGTCATGCGCGTCCTGGCGGACCGCATGTCATGCGTGGAGTGCCAGCGTGACCGGGGCAGGTCAGCGCTGGCTTCGGCACTGCTTGAGTCAACTTCCGCGGCCATGGTGATGGCGAGGTGCCTGCGCAACATTGATTTTTCTCAAGCCCCGGGAGCCATGGGCTGCCATCCTTTGGCGCGAGGGAGGAGGGTTCGTGCGGTGCCTTCCCGGCCGGATCAGGCAAGGACCTGTTCGGCATGACGTTGCCCCGCCGGCCGCTTCGGTGGGGGAGTTTCCACAGCCGTGGACGCACCCGCCCCGGGTGCGCGACACATTCCAACGAAAGCACAGACCACATGAAACCCACCGAGTCACCGGAGTCGCTGCTGGGCGCCGAATGGGCCTTGTTGTTGAACCATGCCTGCCAGCGCATTCCCGCCCACCGGCTGCACCTGCCGGGTCCCGATTTCATCGACCGGGTGCTGCTGGCCTCCGACCGAAAGCCTGCCGTGCTGCGCAACCTGGGCCTGCTTTTCGCGCATGGCCGCCTGGCAGGGAGCGGCTATCTGTCCATCCTGCCGGTCGACCAGGGCATCGAGCACTCGGCGGGGGCCTCGTTCTCGCCCAATCCCCTGTACTTCGATCCGGAGAACGTGATGCGCCTGGCCATCGAAGGTGGCTGCAGCGCGGTGGCTTCCACGCTGGGTCTGATGGGCGCGGTGGCACGGCGGTACGTGCACCGCATCCCCTTCATCGTGAAGCTGAACCACAACGAGACACTGTCACTGCCCCAGGTCTACGACCAGACCCGCTTCGCCGACGTCGAGCAGGCCTTCGACATGGGGGCGGTGGGCGTGGGGGCGACGGTGTACTTCGGTTCACCTGAATGCCGTCGCCAGCTGGTGGAGGTGTCCCAGGCGTTCAAGCGCGCACACGAGCTGGGACTGTTCACGGTGCTGTGGTGCTACCTGCGCAATGGTGAGTTCAAGCGCGCTACCGACTACCACCTGGCGGCCGACCTGACGGGCCAGGCCAATCACCTGGGCGTGACGATCGAGGCCGACATCATCAAGCAGAAGATGGCCGAGAACAACGGTGGCTACACGGCGCTGCAATTCGGCAAGAGCGATCCGCGCATGTACTCGCAGCTGAGCAGCGACCATCCCATCGACCTGGTGCGCTACCAGGTCGCCAATTGCTTCATGGGCCGGGCGGGGCTGATCAGCTCGGGCGGCGAATCGACCGGGGCGGGCGACCTGGCGCAGGCAGTGCGCGCCGCGGTCATCAACAAGCGGGCGGGCGGCATGGGGTTGATCCTGGGCCGCAAGGCCTTCCAGAAGCCGATGACCGAGGGCATCGAGCTGCTGCATGCCGTCCAGGATGTCTATCTCTCTGCGGCGGTCAGCATCGCCTGAGGGCGGCTGGCGTCGACCGATCGAACGATCGACCTGTCAGACCTGCCATCTGGAGGAGGCGTCCATGACGCACACACTTGAACTTGACAAGGGGATGAGCGACGACCAGCTGCTGCGCTACTCGCGCCACATCCTGCTGGACGAATTTGGGGTGGAGGCGCAGAGCCGCCTGCTGGGCGCGCACGCGCTGCTCATCGGGGCCGGTGGGCTGGGCTCGCCGGTGGCGCTCTACCTGGGCAGCGCCGGGGTGGGGATGCTCACCATCGTCGACGACGACCGCGTCGACCTCACCAACCTGCAGCGCCAGATCGCCCACGACATGGCGCGCGTGGGCACGCCCAAGGCGCAATCTGCCGCACAGAGCGTGCGGGCGCTCAATCCCGACGTGAAGGTCCGCGCGCTGAAGCGGCGCGCCGATGCCGCGCTGCTCGACGCGCTGGTGACGCAGGCCGACGTGGTGCTGGACTGCAGTGACAACTTCGACACCCGCCAGGCCATCAACGCAGCCTGCGTGCGGCACCGCCGGCCGCTCGTCGCGGGCGCGGCGATCGGCTTCGAGGGCCAGGTCGCGGTGTACGACGTGCGCGAGCCGGACGCACCTTGCTACGCCTGCCTGTTTCCCCCCGACATCGCGCGCGAGAACGCACGCTGCGCGACGATGGGCGTGCTTGCGCCGCTGGTGGGGGTGATCGGCACCTTGCAGGCGCTCGAGGCGCTGAAGCTGCTCGGGGGGACGGGGACCTCGCTCGCCGGGCGGCTGCAGGTCTTCGATGCGCTGGCCTGCCGCTGGAGCGAGATCTGCCTGCAGCGGCAGCCCCAGTGCCCCGTGTGTGGCATGGCCGGCAAGGCCTGGGCACGGCGCGGCCAGGCCGAGGAGAGCCTGGTGTGAGGTGTGCGGCGGCGGTGGCGGCCCAAGCAAAAGGCCCTGCCGCGGTCATGCGCGGCAGGGCCTCGATCGTCAGGCCGCCGAAGGGCCGGGCTCGCTCAGCCGCGGGTCTTCTTCGCGGGCTGGCTGCGCTTGGCGCTCGACTTCTTGCGTGCCGCCTTGGCGTTGGCTGCGATGCGCAGGCGCAGGGCGTTGAGCTTGATGAAGCCAGCCGCGTCGGCCTGGTTGTAGGCGCCGCCGTCATCGTCGAAGGTGGAGATCAGCGGGTCGAACAGCGAGTCGGACGCCGATTCGCGGCCCACGCACATGATCGTGCCCTTGTACAGCTTGAGCCGCACCGTGCCGTTGACGGTGGCCTGGCTGGCGTCGATCAGCCCCTGCAGCAGCACGCGCTCGGGCGCGAACCAGTAGCCGTTGTAGATCATGCGGGCGTAGCGCGGCATCAGGTCTTCCTTCAGCGCCAGCACTTCGCGGTCGGTGGTGATGCTCTCGATGGCCCGGTGCCCGGCCAGCATGATGGTGCCGCCCGGGGTTTCGTAGCAGCCGCGGCTCTTCATGCCGACGTAGCGGTTCTCGACCTTGTCGAGCCGCCCGATGCCGTGCTTGCCGCCCACGGTGTTGAGGGTAGCGAGCACCTCGGCCGGGCTCATGCGCTGGCCGTCGATGGCGACGATGTCACCGCGCTCGTAGCTGAGCTCGATCACCTGGGGCTTGGCCGGGGCCTTCTCGGGGCTGTTCGTCAGGCGCCACATCTTCTCGTCGGGTTCGAAGTTGGGGTCTTCCAGGACGCCGCCTTCGTAGCTGATGTGCAGCAGGTTGGCGTCCATGGAGTAGGGCGCGCCGCCTTTGCGCTTCTTGAAGTCCACCGGGATGCCGTGCTTGTCGGCGTAGGCCAGCAGCTTCTCGCGGCTGAGCAGGTCCCACTCGCGCCAGGGGGCGATCACCTTCACGCCGGGCATCAGGGCGTAGGCGCCCAGCTCGAAGCGGACCTGGTCGTTGCCCTTGCCGGTGGCGCCGTGGCTGATGGCGTCGGCCTTGGTCTGGCGGGCGATGTCGATCAGGCGCTTGGCGATCAGGGGGCGAGCAATCGAGGTGCCCAGCAGGTACTCGCCCTCATACAGGGCGTTGGCGCGGAACATGGGGAAGACGAAGTCACGCACGAATTCCTCGCGCAGGTCGTCGATGAAGATGTTTTCGGGGCGGATGCCCATCTTCAGTGCCTTGGCCCGGGCCGGCTCCACCTCTTCGCCCTGGCCGATGTCGGCGGTGAAAGTCACCACCTCGCAGCTGTACACGTCCTGGAGCCACTTCAGGATTACTGAAGTGTCCAGGCCGCCCGAGTACGCCAATACGACTTTCTTGATTTCTTTGGACATAGATGAGTGGAGTGAGAAATTGGTGAGGCAAAACCCAAATTTTAGGTGCATACCGTTGCACGGCGGCACCCGGTAGGCTGTAATGCGAGCGGAATCATCTCGTGCGCCCCTCCCTTCCTTCGCCGATGACCAACACGCCACCGCGCGCCGCCAAGCCACATGAGGTCCAACTGCGCTCCGATGCGCTGTTGATGCGCCTGCTGGAGGTCAGCCCCGATCCCATCAGCGTGACGGAGCTGGAGAGCGGCCGCCTGGTGCTGATGAACGAGGAGTTCTGCCGCATCACCGGCTACACGGTGGACGAGCTGGTCGGCCACACCGCCACCGAGCTGGGCATCTGGCAGGACCCGGCCGAGCGCACCCGCTACATCGCCCGGCTGGTCAGCAACGGCACCCTGCACGACTTCCCCACCATGTTCTGCACCAAGCACGGCGGCATCGTGGCGGTGCTGATCTCGTCCTCGGTGTTCGAGCAGGACGGCATGCGCTACACCCTGGCGGTGATTCGCGACATCACCCAGCGCGAGCGCAGCCGGCTGCAGTACCAGGCCATCCTGAGCAACGCCATGGTCGGCATCGCCTTCACCCGCGACAAGATCTTCCAGCACACCAACGCCCGCTACGAGCAGATGTTCGGCTGGCCGCCCGGCGCCCTGGTGGGGCGGCCGGTGTCGGTGGTCTGGCCCTCGGTCGAAGCCCACGCCCAGATGCGCAAGGAGGTCTCGCCCATGCTGGCGGCGGGCCAGCCGATCGACACCGAGCGCGAGCTGGCGCGGCGCGACGGCACCCGTTTCTGGGGACGCATGCGCGCCCAGGCGGTGGACCCGCGCAACCCGACCCGCAGCGGCACGGTCTGGATCGTGGAGGACGTGACCGAGCGGCGCCGCAGCGAGCAGGCCCTGGCGGCGGCCAAGGAGCAGGCCGAGGCGGCCAACCGCGCCAAGAGCGCCTTCCTGGCCAACACCAGCCACGAGATCCGCACCCCGCTCAACGGCCTGCTCGGCCTGGTGCGCCTGGCGCTGTCGCCCAAGCCCCACGAGAACACCCTGGAGCGCCAGCGCCAGTACCTGGAGCGCATCCAGGACAGCGCCCAGGCGCTGGCGGGGGTGATCTCCGACATCCTCGACCTGTCCAAGATCGAGGCCGGCCGCCTGACGCTCGACCAGACCGCCTTCGACCTGCACGCCCTGCTGGCCACCCTGCGCAACGCCTACAGCGAGCTGGCGCGGGAAAAAGGCCTGAGCTTTCGCTTCCACCTGGCCGAGGACGTGCCGGTGTGGGTCACCGGCGACCCGGTGCGGGTGCGCCAGATCCTGGGAAACTATCTCAGCAACGCTCTCAAATTCACCCAGCTTGGGCAGATCAAGGTCACCGTCGCGGCACTGCCGCTGCAGCGGCTGCGCATCGAGGTGTTCGACACCGGCCCTGGCATCTCCGAGGAACTCATGCCCCGTCTCTTCACCCCGTTCTCGCAAGCCGACTCCTCCACCACCCGCCAGTTCGGAGGCACCGGCCTCGGCCTGAGCATCTGCCGCGAACTGGCCGAGCTGATGGGCGGGGCGGTGGGCGTCAAGAGCCGCCCAGGGGAGGGCAGCACCTTCTGGGTCGAGTTTCCCCTGCCCGCGGCCACCAGCGCACCCGAGCAGACCGGCACCCTGGACGCCGAGCTGGAGGTGCTGCGCGGCGCGCGCGTGCTGCTGGTGGAGGACAACCCGGTCAACACCCTGGTGGCCGAGGCCACCCTGCAGCAGTGGGGGGTGATCGTCACCGTGGCCGTCAACGGGGCGCATGCGGTCGAGGTGGTCGAGCGCGAGCAGGGGGCCTTCGAGGTCGTGCTGATGGACATGCAGATGCCCGTCATGGGCGGTCTGGACGCCACCCGGGCCATCCGCCTGCACTACGACGCCAACGTGCTGCCGGTGATCGCCCTGACCGCCGACGTGCTGGTGTCCGAGCGCGATGCGGCGCTGCAGCATGGCATGAACGACTTTCTCTCCAAGCCCATCGACGTCGACCAGCTGGCCCGCGTGCTGGCCAAGTGGACGCGCCGGGCGCGCCGCGCCCAGGGGCAGGGGGGCATGCCCACGCACCAGATGCCGCTGTCGGACATCCCCAGCCGGCCGATGTCGCTGGGGTGAAGGCTCCCTGGCGGGCGCTCCCCAGGCCTGTTCACGCCCCCGTCGCGCGCAGCCGCGCCAGGGTCATCTGCAACACCCGGGCGTCCGCGCTGGCGCGGTGGCGCGGCGAATCCTGCGCCTGTTGCACCTGCGCCTTCACCGCGTGCCACTGCGCGGCCTCCTGCTCGCTCAGCACCGCGCGCAGGTTGTCGAGCCGGAAATGCGGGGACAGCTCCGCGGCCTCGAACAGCACGCCCAGCCAGGTGTAGTCCTGGGCCCAGCCGTCGCTGTAGAGCGTCAGGCCTTGCAGGTCGTCGTTCAGCCGCTCGGCCACCTCCCGGACCGAGCGGCCGTGGCTGAGCAGCAGGTGCCGGCTGATGTGGTGCATGCCCTCGGCCTGGGGATCCCAGTGGGTCCAGTGCGGCTCGGGCCGGATCAGGGTGCAGAAGGCGCGGCCGTCGTGGAGCACGTAGCCGACTTCCAGCGGGTAGCTGTGGGGGCCGAAGCCCGAGGCCTCCAGGTCCAGGATGGCGGGCAGGGCGCAAGGCGGGGCGCCAGGGCCGCGGGAGCTGTCGCGTGGGTCCATGCCCGCCCCAAGCAATTGGAGTGCCGTCGCGTTTGGCGAGGCGTCCGTGTGCCCTCGGTCAGGCGCCGGGGGCCAGCTCTGCGGCACCGGGATGGCGCTGCAGGTAGTCCTGCACGTAGCTGCAGACCGGATCGACCCGCAGGCCCTCCGAGCGGGCATACGCCAGGGCCGCGTCGACCAGGGCGGCGGCGATGCCCCGGCCGCGCAGGCTGGGGTGGACGCCGGTGTGGGTCATGCGGATCACCCGCTCCTGCGGGCGGAGTTCGTAGTCGGCGACGCAGCGGTGCCCCTCCACGGTGCACTCGAAGCGGCTGGCGACCCGGTTGTTGATGATTGGCGGGGCGGGCATGGTCGGTGGGGAGGTGGTCGGATGGCGAAAGGATAAAGAAGAATGGCCTCAGGTGGTAGCCAATCCCGCCTCGGACTTCAGCAGCACCGGGACCACCTCACAGGAGGTCTGGCCGTCGGTGAGCCAGATGTGGCCATCCTGCACGGTGACCTGCAGGGACATGCTGCGCTGGCACAGGGCGGTCAGGGCCTGGCTTTCGGCGGCCGGGATCTCCCACACCCGCAGGTTGCGCAGGCGGCTGACCTTGCCGGCCAGGCCTTTCCACCACACCGCAGTGCTGGCGGTGTGGCTGTACACGCTGACCCGCTCGGCGCGGCCGCAGGCCTTGGCCAGGCGGCGGTCGTCGGGCTGGCCCAGGTCGATCCAGTGCAGGACGCTGCCAGTGAGGTCCTTCTGCCAGAGGTCGGGCTCGTCCGGGTCCCACAGGCTCTTGGCCAGGGCGAGTGGGCCGTGGTCGTCGTTGGCGGGCACGTTCAGCGCCAGCGCGAGCAGGCGGACCATCACGCGTTCGTCGGTTTCGGAGGGGTGCTGCGCCACCGTGACGGCATGGTCGAGGTAGACGTGCCGGTCCATGTCGGCAATCTGCAGGTGCGCTTTGCGGATCAAGGCGTTGAGCGCCATGGGAGAGGTCCTTCTTGAGAATGCCCCCGGCGCGGGCTGGGCCTGGGCCGGGGCTGCAAGGCCCGGTGTTGCCTTGAGAGAGGGCAGATCATACGCGGGCCGCCACGGTTGGCTTCACAATGGAGGCACCGGATTCCCGGCCACTTTCGTCCCCATGTTTCACACGCCTGTCACGGCGCCTCCCACATGAACGCAGCAGCAAGTTCCTCGGGTCCCTGTGCCCGCATGGTCGACTGGCAGGGCCAGCCGGCCGTCTCCCTCGCCTCGCCGGACGGCGCACGTGCACTCATCCTGCTGCAGGGCGGGCAGCTGCTGTCCTGGCAGCGTCCGGACGGCGAGGAGCAGCTCTACCTGTCCCCCCGCGCCAACTACGCGACCGGGCAGGCCGTGCGGGGTGGGGTGCCGGTGATCTTTCCGCAGTTCGAATGCCGGGGCCCGCTGCCGCGCCATGGCTTCGCCCGCACCACCCGCTGGGCCTTCGAGCACGCCACCGCCTCGCGCGCGGACGCCCTGGCGGTGTTCGCGCTCAACGACAACGAGGCCACCCAGGCGATCTGGCCCCACACCTTCCTGGCGGAGCTGACGGTGCGCCTGAGCGCGGCCCGGCTGGACCTGGAGCTGGCGGTGACCAACACCAGCCTGGCGCCGTTCGAGTTCACGGCGGCGCTGCACACCTACCTGCGTGTGCAGGACATCGCCCACGTGCACCTGGACGGCCTGCACCGCCTGCGCTACCAGGACAGCGTGCGCGGCACCGAGCAGGTGGAGCAGCACCAGACCCTGCAGGTCACGGGCGAGGTCGACCGCATCTATTTCGATGCCGCCCGCGAGCTGACCCTGCACGACGGCCTGCGCCGCCGCCGCATCAGCGCCGCGGGGTTCCATGACGCCGTGGTCTGGAACCCGGGCTCCGCCAAGTGCGCAGCCCTGCCGGACATGCCGGTTGATGGCTACCGCGAGATGCTGTGCATCGAGGCCGCCGCCATTGGCACCCCGGTCAGCCTGGCCGCCGGCGCGGAATGGGTGGCCCGGCAGTCCATCGAGTGCCTGGAATAGCGCCATGGCGGGCACGACGGCGCCGGCCGCGCGCGACACCTGGGTCGACCTCGCCAAGGGCATCGGCATCCTGTTGGTGGTCTACGGCCACGTGGCGCGTGGCCTGTACAACGCCCACATCCCCATGGACGAGGGCCTCTACCAGGCCGTGGACGCTGCGATCTACAGCTTCCACATGCCGCTGTTCTTCTTCCTGTCGGGGCTGTTCTTCCTGGGCTCGCTGCGCAAGCGCGGGGCTGGGCGGCTGGTGCTGAACAAGGTCGACACCATTGTCTACCCCTACCTGCTGTGGTCGATCCTGCAGGGCTGCGTGGAGGCGCTGCTGAGCCGCTGGACCAATGGCCAGGTGACCTTCCGCGAGGTCTTCAGCCTGCTGTGGCTGCCGCGGGCGCATTTCTGGTTCCTCTACGCCCTGTTCTGGGTCTGCGTGCTGGGCGCGCTGGTGTACGCGGTGCGTGCCGCCGGGCGGCAGCTGCCGTGGCTGGTGGCCCTGGCCGCGCTGGGTGTGTTCGCCGCGCGCCCCTGGCTGCCCGATGTGCCCAACCTGGGCTACGTGACCACCTATTTCGTCTACTTCGCTGCCGGCGTGTGTTTCCGGGACGTGCAAGCCCTGGCGCAGCGCCACGGGGCCTGGCTGCTCGTGCCGCTGGCCCTGGGTTTCGCGGCGGCGCAGTACGCCTTCCACACGCAGAACGTGGCCGGCCGGGAGGTCGGCGAGGCAGCCCGCCTGGGCCTGGCGCTGCTGGGCATCGCCCTGGTGGTGCTGGCCAGCCAGCAACTGGCCCGCTGGCGCCTGCCGTGGCTGGCGGCACTCGGGCAGGCCTCCATGGCGATCTACCTGGTGCACGTGCTGGCGGGCAGCGGCGCGCGCATCGTGCTGGCCAAGTTCCTGCACACCGACAACCCGGCCGTGCACCTGGCGGTCGGCTGCGCGGTGGCCATCGGCGTGCCCATGCTGCTGCTGCACCTGGCCCGGCGCTGGGGGGGCATGTTCCTGTTCGAGAATCCCTGGCCGCTGGAGCGGGTCGGTCGGGCGCGCTGAACGTCGCGCAAGGCTCAGGGCACCGGCACGGCCTCGATCATGGCCCGCACCTGCTCGAGCCGGCCGCGGCCGGCCTGCGCCACTGGCACCAGCCGGTGCGCGGCCGCCTGCGGCAGGATGGCCTGCAGGTCGTCGGGCGAGACATGGCCGCGCTGCGCCAGCAGGGCGCGCGCCTTGGCGGCGCGCAGGATGGCGATGCCGGCGCGCGGGCTCAAGCCCTCCACGAACCACTCGCCGCTGCGCGTGGCCTTGATCAGCGCCTGCAGGTAGTCCAGCAGCGGTTCCGAGACATGCACGGCGCGCACCGCCTGCTGGGCGGCATGCAGCTCGTCCAGCGTCATGACCGGGCCCAGGCTGCGGATGGCCTCGCGCTTGTCGATGCCGGTGAGCAGCTCACGCTCGCTGCGCTGGTCGGGGTAGCCCAGGGTGATGCACATCAGGAAGCGGTCGAGCTGGCTCTCGGGCAGCGGGTAGGTGCCGAGCTGGTCGGTCGGGTTCTGGGTGGCGATCACGAAGAAGGGCTCGGGCAGCGCGCGGGTCTCGCCCTCGAGGGTGACCTGGTGCTCTTCCATGGCCTCCAGCAGGGCGCTCTGCGTCTTGGGGCCGGCCCGGTTGATCTCGTCGGCCAGCAGCACCTGCGCGAACACCGGGCCGGGATGGAAGACGAAGGTTTCCTTGCTGCGCTCGTACACGCTCACGCCGACCAGGTCGCTGGGCATGAGGTCGGCGGTGAACTGGACCCGCGAGAAGCGCAGCCCCAGGGACACAGCCAGGGCATGCGCCAGGGTGGTCTTGCCGACGCCCGGCACGTCCTCGATCAACAGGTGCCCTCCCGCCAGCAGACAGGCCACGCTGTCGATCACCTGGGTCTGCTTGCCCACCACCACGCTGCCCACCTGGGCCACCAGGGCGTTCAACCGCTGCGTCAGTGATGCGGACGAGGCGGGCGAGGAGGGGGACACGGGTCGCAGGGAGGTCAGGGTCACGAGGTCACCGGAAGGAAGATGTCGGGTCGGGCGATTGGAAGGGCATGGTGCCCTATCGGCCGGCTCTTGGGTGGACTTGAGTGTGCACTCTGCCACGTCCACCGCGTGTCGCGTGTCCCCTGACCTCGAGGGTCATCAGGAAAACAGCCGGCTGCTGGCGAACTCCGTGGCTGCCGGCTCCTGCGGCAAGGGCCTTGCGTTGCGCTGCGGCAGAAGTCCGTGCACGAGGGCACTGGCCATCTCCAGCCAGGACAGGCCGAGGATGAGCCCCCACGCGCCCAGCCGGCGCAGGCCGCGCAGCGGCGGCAGGTTCTGGTGGTTGAGTGCACGCAGGCTGACCAGGGTGCGCACCCCCAGCAGGCCGACCGGTGCCAGGGGCCCGGTGCGGGCCAGCCACTGCAGCCACGCGGGCAGGTGGCTGCGCACCAGGTACGGCGTCAGCTGCACGGCCGCCAGGCCGCGCTGCCAGCGCATGCCCAGCTGGCGTCCCGCGGGGCGCGGATGCACGCTGTGGGCTTCCGGCGCCAGGTGAACACGTGCCCCGGCGGCGGGCAGGACCAGTCCCAGCATCTGGTGGGCGCGCCGGATGCCCGCGGCCTGGGCCTGGCGCGCGTGGCGGGCCAGGGTGTCGCAGCGCAGGGCCACGTTGTTGACGTAGAAGTTGCGCGTGGCCTGCGGGTGCCACGGATGGGAGAGGTAGAGGAAATCGAGCGCCGTCAGGGCCGTCCCGGCCAGGGTGGCGTCATAGCTGGTGCGGCCGGCCACGACCTCGGGGGGATGGCGCCGACCGAAGGGGCGCAGCAGCGCATGCAGCCAGGTCGGCGCCGGCAGGCAGTCGGCATCCATGAAGACCACCCAGTCGCAACGCCGGGCGTCCACCGCAAACCAGCCGATGTGCTTGGCGTCGAAGGCGCTGGCCTGGGCATCGACCTCGACGAAACGGACATCGCAATTCAAAGCCTCGCGCAAGGCATCCTGGCAGACCGGAGGCAGCTGGTGGTGGGTGACGATCACCTGGGCCAGCTGGCTCAGCGGCAAGGTCTGCCGGACCAGCGCGGGCATCAGGCGGGCCAGGTGGCTGGCGGCTTCCTCGGGAGTGGTGTCCTGGCTCAGGTGGTGGGTTTCCAGGATCAGCGCCGTGCGGGCCGCTATTTCGACAGGCGTCATGACAAAACCTCGGCAAAGCGTGACAAAGCGCACGAACGATACCGCCTCGAGGGCGCACAGCAGTCCGATCACACCCCCCCTGATTGAGGGGAGCGCCACCAGGCCGTCGCGTGCATGGCATTGACGGATCTCAATCCAGGCGGGTTTCGCGTCCCTATCGTGGTCATTCCCTCGGCCACCTCACTCAAGGAGAAGTCAATGAACAAGCGACTCAGCATCCTGCTTTGGACCCTCGTTGCTGTGAACCCGATGGCGCACGCCCAGGACCCGACGACCTACCGGATCACTGGAACCCTCAGCGGTTCATTCGAAGACCTCATGGCCAGCCCGTTCAGCGCGCCGTTTCAGGACGGGACGGTCAGCCTGCTGGACCCGGCGTCATTCGACAACGCCCCGTTCCTGCTGGAAATGTTCAGCACCAGCACGCCGCAGCAAGGTTCGATCGCTGACAGGCCCCGCAGCAATCCGCAAACCGATTGGTACGTGGTGGACCCGCTCGACACGGTCCGCTTGTATGTGCCCAGCTCGGGCCTGCGGCAGCCCATCGTTTTCGACAAGCCCATGCAGTTGGCAAGCATCCATTTGGGGCCCTACGAAGGAAGCAGCCCTGTGACCCAGATCCAGCTTTGCGCGGGCGGGGTGGGCTTCGCCTCCCTCGGCTGCACGTCTGAGGCCTTGCGGTTTTCCCTGCCCGGCGATGTGTTTCCCACCCTGTGGCCACCGCTGGCGCCGGTGGCCGCGGTGGGCGGTGTGGAATTGTCGCTTCCCCCGCTCGATGCGCACGTCAGCCTGCCGACCGACCTCGTCGAGCCGGACGCGAACGGCCACATCTTGGTGGTTCATCAGGAGGTGTTGCGCCACCAGGGCGTGTTGTCGGTCGTGGACGCCAGCGACGTGTCCTTCGCCGTCTCCCCCATCCCTGAGCCGTCGACCTATGTGCTGATGGGGGTGGCGCTCAGCGCGCTCTTCTGGGGGCTGTGGCGCAGGCAGCGCCTGTTTGACGAGTGCGGCGGCGCCGCGCCAGCATGAGCCAGCCTGCTTGAAGGGAGGAGGGACGGCTGGAGGAGGCAAGCGGGGCGCTCTAAACTGCGTCCCTTTCTTTTTCCTTTCCCGCCGTCCCATGCAGCCGATCCTCCAGACCAAAGAACTTGACGAGTTGCTGATTGCCCTGCTGCATCCAGCCATCCTGAAGGACCTGGGCGTGCTGGTGGCCTGCCTGGTGTGTGCCTGGGGTCTGGTGCGTTTGCTGGGCGGTCCGCGCCAGGACCATGATTCGGTCTGGTTCGGCAAGCGCATCATCGACGGGGTCCTGTTCCCGATCGTGGCCCTGGCTCTGGCCTTTGCCGCCAAGGCCGCCCTCATCGGCCTGGTGCAGCCGGCGGTGTTCCGTCTGGCGATTCCCATCCTCATGTCGCTGGCGGCGATCCGCCTGGTGGTGCGGGTGCTGAGCGCGTCCTTTCCCGGTTCGGGCTGGTTGCGGCGCACGGAGCGTAGCCTGTCCTGGTTGGCGTGGATCGCGATGGTGCTGTGGGTGACGGGCATCCTGCCGCTGATGCTGCAGGCGATGGAAGAAGTGCAGTGGAAGATGGGCGCCACCCAGCTGAGCCTGCGCAACGTGGTGGAGGGCAGCCTGATCTCCGGCGTGGTGATGATGCTGGCCCTGTGGGTCGCCTCGGTGGTCGAGAAGAAGCTGCTGCGCGGCACGGGCGACAACCTTTCGCTGCGCAAGATGGCGGCGAACCTGGTGCGTGTGGCGCTGCTGTTCGTGAGCCTGCTCTTCGCCATGTCGGCGGTGGGCATCGACCTGACCGCGCTGAGCGTGCTGGGCGGTGCCGTGGGGGTGGGGCTGGGCTTCGGCCTGCAGAAGATCACCGCCAACTACGTGAGCGGCTTCGTCATTCTGGCCGAGCGCTCACTGCGCATCGGCGACATGGTCAAGATCGACACCTTCGAGGGCCGCATCACGGACATTCGCACACGCTACACCGTGATCCGGGCCTTGAACGGCCGCGAGTCGATCGTGCCGAACGAGCAACTGATCACGCAGCGCGTGGAGAACGCCTCGCTGGCCGATCCCAAGGTGATGCTGAGCACGACGGTGCAGGTGGCCTACGGGACGGATGTGCGCGCGCTGCAGGTGCAGGTGGTGGACGCCGTGAGCGTGGTGCCGCGCGTGCTGAGGGATCCCGCGCCCTCGCTGGTGCTGACCGAATTCGCGGCCGATGGCATGTTGCTGACGCTGTTCTTCTGGATCGCCGACCCCGAGAATGGCCAGGCGAGCGTGCGCTCTGAAGTCAACCTCACGTTGCTGGGGGTGTTCAGTGTCATGGGGGTGGAGATTCCTTATCCTCAGCGGGTGCTGCGCCCGTGCGACGGCGGGACGGGGGTGACACCATCGCTGCAGTCCACGGCTTCCTGAGGGAGCTTCCTGAGGGAGGGCGACCGCGGTAACGCGCCCCGGCCGGGCAGTCTCCACGGCCCGGGTCCTCGCAAACACACCAGGCCACGAAAGGATGGGCGCCTTGAGCATCCATGAATTCATCCAGGAGCAGGCCGGGCCGATCGTTGACGAGTGGGTGGAATTCGCCCGTCAGCGCCTGCCCCCCTCGCACAACTTCACAGACCAGGAACTCGCTGACCACGCGAAGGTTCTCCTGCTGGCGCTGGCCGCTGACATCCGGCAATCGCAGGACGCGCAGGCCAAGCACGAGAAGTCCCAGGGAGGCAGACCCCAGAATGCGCCGGAGGTGACGGCTGTCGCCCAGGCCCACGCTACACAGCGCTTCGAGCAGGGCTTTTCGTTCGATGACCTGATTTCGGAGTTCCGGGCGCTGCGGGCCTCCGTCATCCGGCGATGGACCCTGCAGCTTGTCCACCCACGGCGCGAGGACCTGGACGAGCTGATACGGTTTGGCGAAAGCATGGACCAGGCCCTCTCGGAATCAGCGTCCCTGTATGCCAGGAAAGTGGACGATTCGCGCAACCTGTTGCTGGGTGTTCTCGGGCACGACCTGCGAACACCGCTGGGGGTTGTTCAGCTGAGCGCCCACTATCTGCTGCGGGTCGGCCCCCTCGCCGAGGCTGAGACCAAGGCGGTGGCACGCATCGCCGCTGCGGCACACCGGATGAGCGGGATGGTGAAGGACATCCTCGACTTCACGCAGACCGCGATGGGGGTGACGCTCCCGATCAACCTGGCGGCCGCGGACCTGGGCGTCATCGTGCGTGACATCGTTGCGGAAGTCTCGGCCTTGCATCCCGACAGCCAGATCGAGCTGACTTGTGAGGCGGACCTGCAGGGCCGCTGGGACGAGGCACGCATCGGCCAGATGCTCGCGAATCTGCTGGCGAACGCCGTTCAGCATGGAACCCCCAGGGCGCCGGTGCGTGTCGTGGTGCGCGGTGACAAGGATCGGGTGTGTGTCGACGTCACGAACGCGGGCGCGCCCATCCCTGCCGAAATGCGACAGAACCTGTTCTCTCCCATGCGCCAGAGCCCGACGGCCGAGGCAGACCGGCTCGCCGGATCTTCGGGGCTCGGGCTGGGTCTCTACATCACCAAGGAAATCGCCTTGGCCCATGGCGGCTCCGTCGAAGTGGTCTCGGAAGATGAGCGGACCATTTTTTCAGTGAGCCTGCCGCGCACGCCGCCCTTGTCTGCCGACCGCAGGGCGGCAGCACTGGGTCCGCTGGCGCCGCGGCGCGTTCGCGGGCGGTCAGACGAGCCCTGAGTGCGGAATGCACGCCGAACGAGGGAGCATGGAGCGGCGATGGTTCCAGGTGCCGCGGAGCGCATATGATGCGCCCCCTTTTGTGTTTCACCCGACCTGGAAGTAATTTTGCCGTGAACCCCATCCGTACCCGACTCGCGACCCTGGCGGACCTCGATGCCGTCGCCATGCTTTTCGACGCCTACCGCCAGTTCTATGAACAGCCCGCCGATCTGCCGCGGGCCACGCAGTTCATCCGCGAGCGGATGCAGGCCCAGGAGTCGGTGATCCTCCTGGCCTTTTCCAGCGAGGGCGAGGAAGAAGGGCCGGCGCTGGGCTTGTGCCAGCTCTACCCCCTGTTCTGCTCGATCGAGGCCCAGCCCATCTACCAGCTGTCCGATCTGTTCGTGCCGCCGGATGCCCGGCGCCTCGGGGTGGGTGGGGCGCTCCTGCGGGCCGCCGAGAAGTTCTCCGCCGAGACGGGCCGCGTCCGCCTGGAGCTCACCACGGCCCGCACGAACCACACTGCCCAAGCCGCCTACGCGTCACTGGGCTGGGCCCGGGACGAGGTGTTCCTGGGCTACAACAAGCGCGTGGCCGTGCCCGCGCGGGCCTGAACCGCGGCAGCCAAAGAAAAAGCCCGCCGAGGCGGGCTTTTTGCTTGATTCGATTCGTTCACCAAGCTTGGATGCAGTTCAGGCCGCGGAGGCCATGGCCTTGACCTTGGCAGACAGGCGGCTCTTGTGGCGAGCGGCTTTGTTCTTGTGGAAGATGCCTTTGTCGGCCACGGAATCGATGACCTTCTGGGCGATTTGGAACAGTTCGGTGGCTTTGGCTTTGTCACCGGCCACGACGGCTTTCTGGACGTTCTTGACGACCGTGCGGAAGCGGGTCCGCAGGATGGTGTTGGCCGCATTGAGCTTGGTGTCTTGACGGACGCGCTTCAGACCCGACGCAATGCGGACGGTTTTTTTCTTGATGGTTGCCATGCTGGTAGATGATCCAGGGTGAACGAAGCCGGCGAGTATAGCAGCCTGAAAGGGGCCTTGCCAAGGCGCCGGCCCTTTCAGGCGGCATTCCCCGGGGCCGATGTCAAGGGGACAGGTACAGCCGCTCGGCCGGCACCACGCCGAAGTCGAGCGCCCGGGGCGTGCGCCACAGCAGCTGGGCCGTGCCGGGGCCGCCGATCTCCTGGTACTCGACCACGATGGCATGGCGCTCCCCGGCCACCCAGGCCTGGGGCGCGGCGGTGTTGTAGACGGGCGCGTGACCGGTCCAGTTGTTGATCACGAGCTGGCCGTCCAGCCACACCCGCACCCCATCGTCCGACAAGGTCTGCAGGACGTGGCTGCCGGTTTCGGGGGCTTCGATCAGTCCGCGCCAGCCGACCGAGAAGCCATCCGCCGGCACATTCACGCCGGCGGGCGCACCCGGCCACTGGAAGTTGATGCCCTCGGTGCGTGTCAGCACCGATGGGCCCTGCAGGTTGGCGTTGGGGAAATAGCGGCCCTGCAGGCCCCGGCCGGTGGGCGCGGGGTACAGGCGGTGCGCGGGCACCGTGGCGAACGAGGTGGTGCCCGGGACACGCCAGGCCAGCAAGGCCGTTCCCGGGCCCCCGAGCTCCTGGTATTCCATGGTGATCACGTGCTGCTGGCCGACGCCCCAGTTCAACACCGGGCTGACGTCGTAGAGCGGGACGTGGCTGGTCCAGTTGTTGATCACCAGCTGGCCATCCACCCAGACCCGCACCCCATCGTCCGACAGGGTCATCAGTTCATAGGGGCCGGAACTCGGGGCTTCGACGAGGCCGCTCCAGCGCACGGAGAAGCCGTCCACCGGAACGTTCACGCCAGGCGGGGCACCGGCCCACTGGGCGTCGATGTTCTCGGTGCGGATCAAGGCAGGCGGGCCCTGCAGGTTCGGTGTCCCGAAGTAGGCGCCCGACAGTCCCGTGCCGGAGGCGGCGGGGGACAGGCGCTCGATCGGCACGGGCACGAAACCGCTCGAGCCCGGCGTCTGCCACAGGAGTTGTGCCACGCTGGCGCCGCCCAGCTCCTGGTACTCCATCACGATGGCGTGCCGCTGGCCGGCATCCCAGCGCAGGGGCTGGCTGGTGTTGGCGGTCGCGGCGTGACCGGTCCAGTTGTCGATCAGGAGCTGGCCGTCCACCCACACCCGCACGCCGTCGTCCGACAGGGTCTGCAGCTGGTAGGTGCCGTTGAGGGGGGCCTCGATCTGGCCGCTCCAGCGCACCGAGAAGTTGTCCGCCGGCAGGTTGGGTGCCGGGTTGCCGTAGCCCCAGTTGAAGTTGACGGCCTCCTTGCGCACCAGCACCGGATCCCCCTGCAAGGTGGCATTGTTGAAATAGAAAGCCGACAAGCCGGTGCCCCGGGGCGAGCCGTAGTAGGTCTGGACGGTGAGGATGTCCGTGGGGCTCAGTGCGCCGTAGTTGTTGTAGCTGGGGTTGCAGTAATTCATGATCGAGTGCAGGTCCCAGGCGCCGACGGTGACGTCGCCGTTTTGCCCCTGCGGCGCATCGGCGCACTGGGCGCTGGGCGTGTCGGGCCGGTTCTGCTCATGCGCGAAACCGAGCGCGTGCCCGAACTCATGGGCCGCAATGGATTCGATGCACTGCCGGCGGAAAATGGACGAACTCTGGCAGCTCTGCCCCCACTCGGCGAAAGTGAAGTTCAGGTGCATGCCTTCGTCGTAGTAGCGCAGGTCCCGCCCCAGGGCGAGCACCAGCGGCCAAGTGTCGGAGATGCTGATGCGGATCGCATTGAACTGGTTGAGGGCGGGGCAGGTGTCCCAGCCGGTGAAGGTCACGCGCGAGGACAGCTCCCAGGTGCGCTGGATGGCCTGCTGCACCCAGAGGCGTTCGGTCTGGTCGGCGGGCGAGGGATTGACCCAGCACACCGGAATGGCCGCCCCGCTTCCCCACAGGGCGCTGGTCAGCACGTAGCCCAGGGTGCCGGGTTGCCGTTGTGTGGCGGCAGGGTCCGCCGCCGGAAGCTGGGCGGCCGACGGGGGAGGGCCCGAGCCGCCGGCCTGAGTGACGGTGGCCGCCGCGTGGGCGTCTTCGCTGTCGTCCTGGCCGCCGCCGCAGGCCGCCAGGAGGCACAGGGCCAACGCGCAGCAAGCGGTCCATGGCCAGGTCCATCCGAACGCGCGGATGTGGGGAAAGCATTTCATGCAGGGCTCCTTGTGGATGTTCGAGTTCGAAACTGATGTCACGCCCACGCCGGGAGACCACGAGACACGCCACTTCACCCCTCACCCTCGCAGCGGACGCATGGGCTGCATCCGCCTGCCTCCTCCCTTGGGCTGCCGCATGCTAAGCGCGCGGTGTGGGCGCGTCCAGCATGAAGGTGCCATCCCGGCTGGGCGGAGCAAAACGGATGCCTGAAGGCGGCTTTCTCCGCGCAGGCGAGCCACTTGGGGGCGCGCAGGCCATGCCTCGCCGAGCCTCATAATTGCTGATTTCGGCGCCTGAAACAGAGAAGCACGGATGTCCAGGATGACGTTGACGCCCTCCAAGGGGTGGGTGGTGGGCCCGCTGTTTCTTCTGCTGGCCGCTTGTGGTTCGTCAGGCGACGCACCACTGCCGGCCGAAGCGCCGACGGCCCCCTCTGCCATGCAGCAATTCGGCTTCGCCGGGGTCGACTGCGGCCATGATGATCCGCTGGACAATGCCGCGGTCTCGGACTATCTCCCGGAGGTGGCGGCCTTTTCCAGCACCGCCCAGGTGTGTGTGTATGCACCCGACGAGCCGCTGCAGGCGCGCCTGGACAAGATGGCACAGCGACAAGTGGGTGCCTTCCTGTCGGTGCAGGCCATCTTGTTCGAGAGCGCGCCAGATGCCACGGTGGGCGGCGGTACCCGCGTCCGGCTGCGTGCAGACCACGCGGCCCGCTGGCGTCAGTTCGTCGACGGCAGCGGACTGCGCCAGCGTCGCACCAATCTCACCGCCTTCTACCTGGTGGACGAGCCAACGTGGCACGGCGTGCCAGCCAGTGAACTGCGCCGTGCTGCCGAGCTGGTCAAGGCGGAGTTTCCAGACGTTCCGGTTGCCCTCATCGAAGCTGCGCCCGCGTTGGCATCGTTGCAAGTGCCCGAGGCGGTGGACTGGATCGGCTTCGACCACTATGCCGTGCCGCGGCCCGACACCGACCCCGTGTACCTCGGCGAGTTGGCGCTGCTCAAGTCGAAGCGCAGCCGGGCGGCGCAAAAGGTGCTGCTGGTGATGGACGCGCAGTGGCTGCCCGCGTATGGCCAAGCCGGCTACAGCGAGGCAGACATGAAGGCTGTGGCCAGCCGCTACGCCGCCCTGGCCGAACACGAACGTGCCGACATGGCGGGCATGCTGGGCTACCTGTGGCCCGGCGGCCTGGACGAGCCGGCGCAAAAAGGCGCACGGGATCTGCCCGAGAGCGTGCGACAGGAATACGCCCGCATCGGCCGCGCCTTGACGGGGAAGCCGTGAAGCGCATGCCGGCCGCTTGGCTACGACGTCAGAGCGTGTGTTGCGCCTGGGGACTCCGCTGGGCCTGGGCGGCCATGTAGAGCTTGGGCGAGGTGCCGGTCCAGCGCCGGAAGGCGCGCAGGAAGGCGCGGCTGTCGGAATAGCCGACCAGGGCGTACAGGGCCTTCTGGCAACAGTCGGCGGTCGACAGGTGGGACAGGGCCATCTCCTTGCGCACGTCGTCCAGCAGGTCCTGGTAGGTGAGCCCCTTTTCGCCCAGGCGGCGGTGCAGGGTGCGCACGCTCATGCAGTGCGCCTCGGCGATTTCCTGGGCCGAGAACTGACCCTTGCACAGGCGCGCCGCCATGGCATTGCGCACGTCGGAGATCAGGTCTGTCTTGCGGTCCAGCTCGCCCAGCACCGATTCCGCACGCATCCGCAGGATGCCGTGCAGGTAGTCGTTGTAGTTGGGATTCCTGGTCTTCAGCAGTGCCTGGGGCAGCAGGATCTCGTTGCGCGGCTGGTCGAAGAACAGCGGGCATTGGAAATAGCGCTGGTAGATGTCGACGCAGGCCGGCTTGGCGTACTGGAAGCTCAGCCGCTCCGGGATGACCTTCTGGTCCACGAACACCCGAACCCAGTTCAGAAATCCGGCGAACACGCGCTCGATCTCGGAGCGGTGGAAGCAGTTGTCCAGGATCGAGTAGGTGACGGAGAAGTCCTCGGTCGAAGCATCGAAGTCCAGGGCGATGTGGTCGGCGAGGATCTTGGTGTAGCGCACCTTGTTCAACACGGCGCTTTCCAGGTCGGGGCTGGTCTGGAAGACCAGGCCGACAATGCCGCGGTTGTACGGGTTGGACAGCGCACCCATGCGCAGGCCGAGGGCGTCCTGCTGGCGGATTTCCTCGGCCGCCTGCCAAAGGCGCAGGTGCTCGCGCACGGGAAAACGGCACTCCGCTTGCTGCAGGTGCTGCAGGTCGATGCCGGATTTCCTCAACAGCAGGTCCTGGTCGATGCCTTGGCCGACGAGGATGTCGAAGAGCTCCCGCGTCGTCTCGATGGCCATGCTGGGGGTGCTCATGACACCTCGGCGCCGAGACGGGGGGCGGACGCCTGCGTAGGCGACAAACGCAGGCCATGGGTATGGCAAGCGGTCCTCTCCGTGCGCAGTGTCCAAGGACGCAACGGCCTCGAGGGTGCTTGTTCGATCGACATTTTTCCTCCAAATCAGGGTCGTATTCTCGCGATATGCCCAGGGGGGCTCATCCCCAGTTCAGGGGGGCGTGTCCTGTCGAGGGTGGATTCGAACATCGGTACCGGATTGTCAGGGGACATGGCAAGGGATGAGGGCAGGTTGTCGGAAACGGAATCCGCAGGGTGCGGGTTGACAGCCGACAGGGCCCCGCTGGATCCGCGTTTCCTCTTGCACGCGGCAGGGCCCGCCCAGGGGTTGCGCCGTCTGTGCCCCCGTGCGCCTGCTGTCCTCTTTATAATCAGCCGCTTTTGCAGGCACAGGTAGGTGGGCAGGCTGGTCAGCCTGCCGCCGGCTGCGCGCTGGCCGAATGGCTGGTGGCATGGCCGGGCGCCTTGGTGAATTCCTTGACGCGGCGCCTGCGGCCGATGCCCCCTTCTTTCATGAACCTGCTGCGTGCCGCTTCCGTCGTTTCCCTGTTGACCCTGGTGTCCCGTATCACGGGACTGGTGCGTGAGCAACTGGTGGCCGCCAGCTTCGGCGCCAGTGCGCTGACCGACGCCTTCAACGTGGCCTTCCGCATTCCCAACCTGCTGCGCCGCCTGTTCGCGGAAGGGGCGTTCTCCCAGGCCTTCGTGCCCCTGCTGGGCCAATACCGCACCCGCGATGGCGACGCCGCCACGCAGGTGCTGATCCACGCGGTGGCGACCGTGCTGGCCTGGGCGCTGCTGCTGACCTGCCTGGTGGGGGTGTGCCTGGCGCCCTGGCTGGTGTGGGCGATGGCCTCGGGCCTGTCGCGCTTCGACAGCGCGGTGGTCATGACCCGCTGGATGTTCCCCTACATCGGCTTCATGTCGCTGGTGGCCTTGTCCGCCGGCATCCTGAACACCTGGAAGCACTTCGCCGTGCCCGCGGCCACGCCGGTGCTGCTCAACCTCTGCGTGATCGGGGCTGCGTGGGGCCTGACGCCGCTGTTCCGGCATGCCGGGATCGAGCCCATCTACGCCCTGGCCGTGGGCGTGATGCTCGGTGGCCTGCTGCAATTGCTGATCCAGATTCCCGCGTTGCGCCGCATCGGCTGCCTGCCGCACATCGGGTTCTCCTTCACCCGGCTGCGCAGCGCCTGGCAGCATCCCGGCGTGCACCGGGTGCTGAGGCAGATGGGGCCGGCGGTGCTGGGGGTGTCGGTGGCGCAGTTGTCCTTGCTCGTCAACACCCAGATCGCCTCCCACGTGGGCGTGGGCGCGGTCTCCTGGCTGACCTATGCCGACCGCCTGATGGAGTTTCCCACCGCCATGCTCGGGGTGGCCCTGGGCGTGGTGCTGCTGCCGCAGCTCACTGCCGCGCAGACGCGTGGCGACCGCGAGGCCTACTCGGGCCTGCTCGACTGGGGGCTGCGCCTGGTGGTGCTGATGGCCGTGCCCTGTGCCAGCGCGCTGCTGGTGTTCCCCGAGGCCCTGGTGGCGGTGCTCTACCACTATGGTGCCTTCAGCAGCCAGGACGTGGCCCAGACCGTGCACGCCACCATGGGCTATGGGGTGGGTCTGCTGGGCCTGGTCGGCATCAAGATCCTGGCGCCGGGCTTCTACGCCAGCCAAGACCTGCGCACCCCCGTCAAGATCGGCATCGCCGTGCTGGTGCTGACGCAATTGCTGAACGCGGTGCTGGTGCCGCGGCTGGGCCACGCCGGGCTGGCCCTGTCGATTTCGCTGGGGGCGCTGATCAATGCCGGCTGGTTGCTGACCGGCTTGCGCCGTCAGGGCATGTACCAGCCGGCGCAGGGCTGGTTCCTCTTCACGCTCAAGGTGCTGCTGGGCACCGCCCTCATGACGGGGTTCCTGTTCTGGGCCGCGCATGCCATCGACTGGCAGCATCCTGTCCACCGGGCCTGGCGCATCGCGGAAGCGGCGGCCTGCCTGGCGGTGGCGGTGCTGATCTACCTGGGTACCCTGCTGGCCTGCGGTTTCCGGCCGGGTGATTTCTCGCGCCGGGGCTGAGGTGTCCGCCCGGAGGGTCCTTATCCTTAAGATCACCCATTTACACCGCCTTCTCAGCTGGATGCCATGACGCTCACCAACGCCCAACGCCGCACCCTGACCTGGCTGGCCATGGCCGCCGTCTTCCTGCTCATGCTGTGGCTGCTGGCGCCGGTGCTCGCCCCCTTCCTGGTGGGGGCGGTGATGGCCTATGCGCTGCAGCCGGCGGTGGAGAACCTGGTGCGGCGCCGTGTGCCGCGCTTGCTGGCGGTGATCCTGGTGGAGGTCGTGGTGGTGGTGGCGCTGCTCGCCCTGGCGCTGCTGGTGGTGCCCATCTTCTCCAAGGAGCTGCCCTTGCTGCGCGAGCAGATCCCGCTGTTCCTGGACCGTGTCAACACCCGCCTGCTGCCCTGGCTGTCGCAGTACGGCGTCAATGTGACGATAGACACCGCCAGCCTCAAGGCCCTGGTCCTGAGCTCCCTCAACGCCAACCTCGAGGACTGGACGGGGGCGCTGCTCAACTCGGCGCGTGTGGGTGGAGGCATCCTGCTGTCCACGGTGGCGGCGGCGGTGCTGGTGCCGCTGGTGCTGTTCTACCTGCTGATGGACTGGCCGACCCTGGTCAGGCGCATCAACACCCTGATCCCGCCACGCATGCGGGCGCAGACCCACGAGGTGCTGGCCGAGGTGGACGGCGTGCTGGGCCAGTACCTGCGTGGCCAGTCGATGGTGATGCTGACGCTGGCCATCTTCTACAGCGTGGGGCTGGGGCTGTTCGGCTTCGACCTGGCGCTGCCTGTGGGCGTGTTCACCGGCCTGGCGGTTTTCATTCCTTATGTTGGATTCGGCATTGGTCTGTTGCTGGCCCTGCTGGCCGGCCTGCTCCAGTTCATGAGCTGGTACGGCGTGGTGGCGGTGGCCGTGGTGTATGGCCTGGGGCAGGTGGTCGAGAGCTTCTTCCTCACGCCGCGCCTGGTCGGCGAGCGCATCGGGATGCATCCCTTGATGGTGATCTTCGCCCTGCTGGCCTTCGGGCACCTGTTCGGCTTCGTGGGGGTGCTGGTGGCCCTGCCGGTGAGCGCCGTGCTCGTGGTGGCGGTGCACCGCCTGACGGCCGCCTACCTCGACAGCAAGCTCTACGGCGGCTGAAGGCCATCATGAAACAGCTCCCCCTGGCGATACGCGCGCAAGCCGCCCCCGGCTTCGACAACTTCATCGTCGGCGGCAACGCGCTCACCCTGGCCCAGCTCCAGGCGCTGCGCCCGCAGGAGCCGGGCGGCGTGGTGCCGCAGCCGCTGTACCTGTGGGGCCCCTCGGGGGCCGGCAAGACGCACCTGCTGCGCGCCCTGGCCGCCAGCCGGGCGCCGGAGGAGGTCCACTTCGCCGATCCCGCCACCCTCGACCCCCACGACATCCTGCGCGATGCCATGCACGATGCGCGCTGGCGGCTGCTCGTGCTGGACGCCTGCGAGGGCTTCGATGCCGCGCAGCAGCAGGCGGCGTTCGCCCTGTTCGTGGAGGCCTCGACCCGCGGCGCCGCGATCGCCTCGGCCGGCCGCCTGCCCCCGATCGACCTGGCCCTGCGCGACGACCTGCGCACCCGGCTGGGCTGGGGCCTGGTGCTGCCGGTCGAGCCCCTGAGCGAGGACCAGTGCCGCAGCGTGCTGCGCAGCGAGGCCGACCGCCGCGGCCTGGTGCTGTCCACCGAGGTCATGGGCTACCTGCTGACCCGTTTTCCGCGCGACCTCAAGCACCTCATGCAACTGTTCGACCGCCTGGACGACTTCGCCCTCAGCCGCAAGCGGGCCCTCACGGTGCCTTTGCTCAAGCAGATGCTGGCCGAGTCGGAAGGCCCGTCCTTGCCGCCTCCCCTTGAATTGCCTCCCCCATGACGATGAACCTGTGCCTGTTCGATCTCGACGACACCTTGCTGCCCCTGGACTCCGACCACGCCTGGGGCGAATTCGTCATCCGGCTGGGCTGGGTCGACGAGGCCGAGTTCCGCCGTCGCAACGACGAGTTCTTCGCCCAGTACAAGCTGGGGCGGCTGGACGTGCACGCCTATGCCGCCTTCGCCACCGAGCCGCTGCGCACGCGGCACGCCGATGAACTGAAGGCGGCCCACGAGCGCTTCATGTGCGAAGTCATCACCCCCAACATCCTGCCCTCGGCCCTGGAACTGGTGCGCTCCCACCAGCGCCAGGGCGACCTGGTGGCGCTCGTCACGGCCACCAACGAGTTCATCACCGGCCCCATCGCTGCCGCCCTGGGCATCGCCGATCTGATCGCGGTGCGGCTGGCGCGCGACGCAACAGGTACCATCACCGGTCGCATCGAAGGCGTCCCCAGCTACCGCGAAGGAAAGGTGACCCGCGTCACCGACTGGCTGGCCGAGCGCCAGCTGGGATGGGACAGCTTCGGGCGCATCAGCGTCTACAGCGATTCCTTGAATGACCTGCCCCTGCTGGAGCGTGCCACCCACCCGGTGGCAACCAACCCCTCGCCTGCGCTGCAGGCCGAAGCCCAGGCGCGCGGGTGGCGAACACTGCAACTCTTTTCATGATTAAAAAGTTCATCGACAAACTGGCTTCCCCCCTCAAGAAGGCCCTGGGCCGCTCCGGCAGCAAGGCGCTCGGCAAGCGCGTCGAGCTGTCCCAGGAGGCGCATGGCATCGACCTGGCTTTGGTCGACGAGCGCGCCATCAAGGTGGTCCAGACACTGGCCGAGGCCGGCTTCGAGGCCTACATCGTCGGCGGCGCGGTGCGCGACCTGCTGCTGGGCCTGCGCCCGAAGGATTTCGACGTGGCGACCAACGCCACCCCCGAGGAGGTCAAGTCGCTGTTCCGGCGCGCCTTCATCATCGGCCGGCGCTTCCGCATCGTGCACGTGGTGTTCGGCCGCGGCCGCGAGCACGAGGTGATCGAGGTCTCGACCTTCCGCGCCATCCTGGATGCCACGGCGTCGTCCCAGGTCACCGGCAACGAGCGCACGGCCAAGGGCGAATTGCACGGCAAGACCCACGCCGTCGACGCCGAGGGCCGCGTGCTGCGCGACAACGTCTGGGGCCCGCAGGACCAGGACGCCGCGCGCCGCGACTTCACCGTCAACGCCATGTACTACAACCCGACCACCCAGGTCGTGGTCGACTACCACGGCGGCGTGAAGGATGCCCAGAAGAAACTGCTGCGCATGATCGGCGACCCCGCCGCGCGGTACCGGGAGGACCCGGTGCGCATCATCCGGGCGGTGCGCTTCGCGGCCAAGCTGGGTTTCCAGATCGAGGCCAAGACGCGGGCGCCCATCGTCGAGATGGCGGGATTGCTGGAGAACGTGCCCCAGTCGCGCCTGTTCGACGAGATGATCAAGCTGCTGCAGACCGGCCACGCCCTGGCCAGCCTGGAGGAGTTGAAGCGCCAGGGCCTGGAGCGCGGCATCTTCCCGGTGCTTGACGCCATCATCGACGCTGCCCCGGCCCGGGCCGAGTTCATCCGCATGGCGCTGGCCGACACCGACCGCCGCGTGAGCGAGGACAAGCCCGTGGCGCCGAGCTTCATGCTGGCCTGCCTGCTGTGGCACGACGTGCTCGATCGCTGGGGGCAGCTCAAGCGCCGTGGGGAGGCGCCGTTCCCGGCCCTGCAGCAGGCGGTGGACGCGGTGTTCGATGCGCGGGTCGGCGACATCTCCGGCCGCGGCAAGCTGGGCGCGGACATGCGCGAGATCTGGATGATGCAGCCCCGCTTCGAGCGCCGCGTGGGCAGCGGGCCCTTCACCTTGGTCGAGCAGCCGCGCTTCCGCGCCGGCTTTGACTTCCTGCGCCTGCGCGCCGACACGGGCGAGGTGCCCGACGAGCTGGCCGAGTGGTGGGAAGACTTTTCCCTCGGCACCGACGAGGAGCGTCGCGCCCTGATCGACGTGGCCCGTGAGCAGGATGCGGCGCGGCGCGCGTCCTCGGCGGGCGCGGGAACGGGCGCTGCCGGGGCTTCCTCGGCGGCTGCACCGGGCAGCTCGGAGAGCGAGTCCGCGCCGGCCGCCAAGAAGCGCCGTCGGCGCCGCCGCAAGCCTGCGGGCGCGGCCCCGGAAGGCACGGCGGGCGGTGAAACCAACGCGGACGCCGGTGCCTGAGGCTGCGGCGCCGGCGCAGGGCGTGCGGGCCTGCGTCGGCCTGGGCGCCAACCTCGGCGACGCGCGCGGCACGGTGGAGGCCGCCCTGGTGGCGCTGGCTGCGGCCCCGCACACCCACCTGGTGGCCCGCTCCGCCCTGTACCGCTCGGCGCCGGTCGAGGCGCAGGGCCCGGACTTCATCAACGCAGTGGCCGTGGTGCGCACCAGCCTGTCCGCGCCGGCGTGCCTGCAGTGGCTCCAGTCGCTGGAGACCGCGCATGGCCGTGAGCGGCCTTACCGCAATGCCCCGCGCACCCTCGACCTCGACCTGCTGCTGTGGGATGACCTGGTCCTGGACAGCCCGGCGCTGCAACTGCCCCATCCGCGCATGCACCAGCGGGCCTTCGTGCTGGTGCCGCTGTCGGAGCTGCTGCCGGACCTGAGCATCCCCGGCCGCGGCCCGCTGCGCGCCCTGCTGGCCGATGTGGGCGGGCAGGCCATCGAAAGGATCGAGGACGCTCCCCATTCCGATTGACGACCAAGGAAGCACCACGATGCCCAATGCCCTGCCTGTGTCACTGCAGACCATCCTGCTGCTGCTTGCCTCCAACGTCTTCATGACGCTGGCTTGGTATGGCCACCTCAAGAACCTCTCCGACAAACCCTGGTATGTCGCCGCGCTGGTGAGCTGGGGCATCGCCCTGTTCGAGTACCTGCTGCAGGTCCCGGCCAACCGCATCGGTTATGCGGGCGGCTTCAGCCTGGCCCAGCTGAAGATCCTTCAGGAGGTGATCACCCTGCTGGTCTTCATGCCCTTCGCCCTGCTCTACATGGGCCAGCCGTTCCGCATGGACTTTGTCTGGGCCGGGTTGTGCCTGGTGGGGGCGGTGTACTTCATCTTCCGGTGATCCGTCCTCGACCTCGAACATTCGCTTTCATCCCGACACAAGTTCACGGGTGAATGCCCTCAAGTGGTGCATTAGATTTCAGGGCCTTTGATTCCCACAAGGAGCCCTGGTGAACAAGCACCCATCCGAAAAGTTTCAGTCGATCCTGACAACGAAGACCGCCCTGATGTCCGCCTGCTGCCTGCCCTTGCTGCTGGCGGCCTGCGGCGGCGGCAGTGACGCGGGGCACGACGCGACGTCTGCCTCCAGCGCGGCAGGCGCCGTGGCAGCCACGCCAGATCCGGCACCGGCGCCGACGGGCAGCGCGGATTCGGGAGCGTCACCACTCCCCGGCGCGGAGTCGTCCACCGCCAGTGCCGTCACCACCGGGCCTGTGCACCAGGCGGCCAGCTGCGCTTTTGAGGCGGTCGCTGCCGCGGCGAGCCAGGCGTCCCTGGGCACCACGGTGCGAATCCCGGCCGGCGACTGCAACTGGGGCACGCAGCAGCTGAGCCTGCCGGCGGGTGTCCACCTCGTTGGGGCGGGGCGCGACGCCACCATCATCCGCCGCGAAGGCGTGGTGCCCAACACCAAGTACCTGGTGGCCTTCGACTGCCGCAACGGCCGGCGCGCGGAATTCTCCGGCATGACGCTGGTGGGCAACGGCAACGGTGACATCGAGGACAAGGGCCTGGGCCTGTTGAACGGCTGCCGCGACTTCCGCGTCTCGGAGTCGCGCTTCACCCGCTTCATCTTCAGTGCGGTGTACGTGGGCGACGCGCCCAACCAGCGCGGGGTGATCTACCACAACGACTTCGTCGACAACTACAGCGCCAAGCAGGGGAACCTGGGCTATGGCGTGGTCGTCTACGGCGGCGGCGGCGCCTGGCCGGCGCTGGAGCTGGGTTCGGCCAATGCGGTGTTCGTGGAGAACAACTGGTTCTCGGGCAACCGCCACAACATCGCTTCGAACAACGGCTCGGTCTACGTCTTCCGCTACAACACCGTGGTGGGGCGGGAGCCGGCCAAGGACTACGCGATGACGGACGCCCACGGCCTGACTCCGTCCTCGCCACGCGGCTCGCGCAGCTTCGAGATCTACGCCAACCACTACACAGCCGTGCTCGACAGCGGCCTGCAGCGCACCGCGATCGGCATCCGGGGCGGTGACGGGGTGATCTACGACAACTTCGTCGGCGCCAACATCAGCCGCCCGATCGAGTTGTCGACGGAGGGGTTCGCCTGCGGGGTCTACCCCGGCCCGGACCAGACCCGCTCCCTCTACATCTGGAACAACACCCCCACCACCAACGGCTACGCGACCGGCGGCATCGACAACAACTGTCCCGACTCGATCGGCCTGAACCGCGACTACTTCCTGATGCGCAAGCCCGGCTACGTGCCCTATGCCTATCCGCATCCGCTGCGGTCGGTGGCGCCCTGAGCGCCCTTCAATCCACCCGGACGAAGTGGTGCCGCACGTGGCTGCGCGCCAGCATGTCGAAGTGCCACCATTCGTTGTCGATCCCGTTGAAGCCGCCCGCCGCCATCGCGCGGCGCAGCAGGTCCCTGTGGCGGACTTGGTCGGGGGTCAGCCTGGCCTGCGCCAGGTGCAGGGCCTCCAGCCGTGGATGGGAGAGCTCCGACATCTCGTCGAAGCCGCTGCCCATGTCGAGCTCCCGGCCCTCGGGATCGAGCAGCGTGGCGTCCAGGGCCATGCCGAAGGAGTGGATGGAGCCGAGCGCCGGGTCGGCCACGTACTGGCGCAGCCCGGTGCCGTCGAGGTGCGACCAGAGCTGGATCTGCACGCGGTGCGGACGCAGCGCGTCCAGCACCAGCAGCCGATGACCCGGGGCATCCGCCTGGAGCTGCGCGACGCTGCGCACGAGCCCTTCGGCGGCCAGGCGGTGCAGCCAGGCGCAATCGAGCGAACCGTACAAATCATGTCCGACGAAATTGTTCGGGCCGGCATACCGCAGGTCGACCGCGATGCCGGGGATCGCCGACAGGCTGCGGAAATCGGGATGGGTGGCAATGTCCTCGCAGCGCATGGGCAGGGCAGGGGGTGGCGGGCTCCAGGAGGATAGCGCTGGGTGCTCCTTCAAGGCGAGGGTGACGAGGCCGCCGATGCCGATTCCAGGGCATATTCCGCCGAGCGCTGCATGCTGAAGGCCAGGGTGGCCATGAGGATGCCGGCCCCCACCATCAGGGCCACGCCTGCGCCCAGCACCGCCAGTCCACCGGAGCCCGGCGCCGGCGCGGCGGCCCGGGGGTTGAAGCGGGCGTTCCATTTGTCGTCCGGCATCAGTCCATAGAGGATGGCCAGCAGCTGGGTGCCTGAGAGCATCAGCCCCAGCACCGGGATCAGCACCCATGCCAGCCGGTCGTCCTGTCCCAGTTGCACCATGCGCAGCACGCCATAGGCGCCCAGGGCGGTCGGCAGGAGGTGCAGCCAGGCCCAGACGTCGCCTGCGCCACGCAGGTAAAGCCGGTGCCAGCCCAGGCTGCCACCCAGCAGGGCCAGCCAGGTGGCCACGGTCTTGGATTTGAGGGACGGGACTGGAGAAGCGGGGAGGGAAGGCATGGGAAAGCAGGCCGGTGGTGGAGTGAGCTGCGGAAAATGGCCGCGCCGGTCTATAATCTTCGGCTTTTGGCGACGGCTGGCATGTCCAGTGTATCTACGGCGACAAAAACCAAACCGTGGCGTGGTGGCTGCAGCCCTTTGTGGGGAAGGTCCATCGCGCTGTCGGGTTGCAGGCTTCGAGTGTCTCCTTGGCTGGCAGCCCCCCTTGCATCTCTAGAGGAAACATCATGGTCGTGATTCGACTCTCCCGCGGCGGCGCCAAGAAGCGTCCCTTCTTCAACATCGTGGTGGCCGATTCCCGCGTCCGCCGCGACGGCCGCTTCATCGAGCGCGTCGGTTTCTACAACCCCGTGGCGGCCGGCGCCGAAGAGCCGCTGCGCATCGCCTACGACCGCATCGACTACTGGCACAGCAAGGGTGCCCAGCTGTCCGACACCGTGGCCCGTCTGGTGGCCCAGGCCAAGGCTGCGCAAGCCAAGGCCGCGGCCTGAGCGGCCGCACCCCGGCACCATGATCCCCTCCACCGCGGACGAGCCGGCCTGGCCGAGTGACGCGATCGAGGTGGGTCGGGTGCTGGACGCCTGGGGTGTCAAGGGGGCGATCAAGGTCAAGCCCTTCGCCAGCGACCCCCAGGCCTTGTTCTCCTCCCGGCGCTGGTTCCTCAAGCCCGCCGAGTCCGAGGCAAGCCGTCCCGATCCCCTGGCCGCGCAGCGCGCCGCGGCCTTGCCCTCCGTGCTCCGGGTGGCCTCCGCCAAGGCGCATGGCGACGTCATCGTGGTCCAGTCCCTGGACATCCCCGACCGCAACGCGGCCGAGGCCCTGCGCGGTGTGCGCGTCTTCGTTTCCCGCACCAGCTTCCCCACCCCCGCCACGGACGAGTACTACTGGGTCGACCTGATCGGCCTGCAGGTCGTCAACCGCGAAGGCCAGGTTCTGGGCGTGGTCGAGAGCCTGCTGGACACCGGTCCGCACAGCGTGCTGTGCGTGCGCCCTGAGGCTGCAGAGGAGGGGGAGCGCCTGATCCCCTTCGTCTCGGCCTACATCGACGATGTCGACCTGCCGCAGCGCCGCATCTGCGTCGACTGGGGCCTCGACTACTGACGCAACGGCACCGCCGCTGCGCTGCCTGACTGCCGATCGACCATGCGGTTCGACGTCCTCACCCTGTTCCCCGAGCTGTTCGCGCCTCATTTCACGCACGGCGTGACGCGGCGTGCCTTCGAGTCCGGGCAGGTGGACGTGCGGCTGTGGCAGGTGCGTGACTTTGCGCACGACCCGCACCGGCGCGTGGATGACCGGCCCTACGGCGGTGGCCCCGGCATGGTGATGCTGGCCGAGCCGCTCGACCGCGCCATCCGCGCGGTGCGGACCGATCGCGGCGAGGCCGCGCCCGTGCCGCTGATCCATTTCACCCCGACCGGCGAGCCCCTGACGCAGGCGGTGGTCGAGACCCTGAGCCGCGGGCCGGGCGCGCTGCTGCTGTGCGGGCGCTACGAGGGCATCGACCAGCGTCTGCTCGACCGCCATGTCGACCTCGAGCTGAGCCTGGGCGACTTCGTGCTCTCCGGCGGGGAGCTGCCCGCCCTGGCCCTGCTGGACGCCGTGGCACGGCTGCAGGAGGGCGTGCTGGGCGATGCCCAGTCGCACCAGCAGGACAGCTTCTCCGAGGGCCTGCTGGACTGCCCGCATTTCAGCCGGCCCGAGACCTGGGTGGCCGACACCGGGCCGCAGCCGGTCCCGGCGGTGCTGATGTCGGGCCACCATGGCGATATCGCACGCTGGCGCCGGGAGCGGTCCCTCGAGCTCACGGCCCGCCGCCGCCCTGACCTCCTCGTCGCTGCCCGGGCGGCCGGCCGGCTCACGGCCCGGGACGAGGCATTCCTGCGCAGCCTGGGTCCCGCTTGAGGCTATAATCGCGGGCTTTTCGATCCTCTGCCAATCCATCCCATCTGCCGCCTGGCGTCATGCCATCGGCGCCGGCCCTTTCCGCAAGGGTCCGGTCCATCCCAACAACCCTTTTGGCACGATCACCGGAGAACCTCATGGACTTGATCCAAACCCTCGAGCAGGAAGAAATCGCTCGCCTCAACAAGACCATCCCGGCCTTTGCCCCGGGCGACACCGTGATCGTCAGTGTCAACGTGGTGGAAGGCACCCGCAAGCGGGTCCAGGCCTATGAAGGCGTGGTCATCGCCAAGCGCAACCGCGGTCTGAACTCCAGCTTCATCGTGCGCAAGATCTCCAGCGGCGAAGGCGTGGAACGTACCTTCCAGCTCTACAGCCCGCTGATCTCCAAGATCGAAGTCAAGCGCCGTGGCGATGTGCGCCGCGCCAAGCTGTACTTCCTGCGCGGCCGCTCCGGCAAGTCGGCCCGGATCAAGGAAAAGCTGTCCTGATCTCTGCGGTCCCAGCAAAAAGCCACCCTCGGGTGGCTTTTGTTTTTTCTGCTGACCGAGGCTCCTTCATGCGAGGGCTGGGCCTGGCGTGGGGACGTCCGGGGCAGGCGGCGTCCGGGAGGCCAGGCGCAGGATGGCATGAATCACGGGCCAGGCGGCGAAGCTGGCCACGATGTGCTTGAGGCTATGGCCCGAGATCCAGCCCGTGGCGTCGAAGACCAGGTGGTCGCCCGTCTCCAGCAGCTTGGCGGCACCATAGACCAGCAGCACGGCCAGCCAGCCGACTGGCAGCGTGTCGGGCAGGGCAGGGGCCAGCAGCATCCCCAGGATCAGCACCATGCCCCCGAACTGGTACACCGCCCAGGGCGTCAGGTTGCCGCTCGTCTGCCACACCCACACGCTCAGTAGGCCCAGGGCCAGGCTCAGCAGGCCCGTCGCCGTGCCCAAGCGCTCGCTGACGCGGGTCGCCACGGCCAGGCCCATCAGGCCGGCGAAGGCCACCGACATGCCCTGGCGGTCGACCACCAGGCTGGCATCGGTGGGCGCCAGGTGATACCAGGCCGAGCAGCCTGCCGTGACCACCAGCCCCCCAAAGAACAGCATGGCCATGTGGCGCTGCGGGCCGCGCAACAAGGTGCCAGCTCGCGTGAGAAAAAGCACGGCCAGCCCGGCCAACCCCCACAGCGCGAACGGCAGGTTGGACAACACGTCCATCGCGTACCCCAGCGGGCCCCAGGACCGCTGGTCCGCAAAGGCGTGGAACTCGGGCGGCTGGGCCAGGGGCGGGGCCAGGCAGGCGATCGCGGCCATCAGCGTGACCGCGTTCAAGAGCACCGCCTCGCGGGCGCGGCGTGACAGGTTCATGGAATCTCCAGGTGGGTCAAGCGAACGCGGCGCAGTGTGGCTGCGGCGGGGGCATCTGTCGCGACTTTTTCAGTACATTCCAGCGTTCGATTCTCAAAGTATCTTCAGGGAATACGCCATGACCACAACCGCCGACCTGGTGCTCGTCCTGAAAAAAGAACTCAAAGCGGCCCAGATGACCTACGCCGACCTGGCGCGCGCCCTCGGCATGGCCGAATCCAGCGTCAAGCGCATGCTGTCCAAGGGGGAGATGCCACTGTCACGCATCGACGCCATCTGCCGGGCCCTCAAGCTGGATTTTGGCGAGGTCGCGCGCATGGTGGCAGACGCCCGCCCGATGCTCAACGAACTGACCGAGGCGCAGGAAAAGGCGGTGGTCTCGGACAAGAAGCTGCTGCTGGTGGCAATCTGCGTGCTCAGCCAGTGGACCCTGCAGCAGATGATGGCCACCTACCAGCTCACCCTGGTGGAGGGCATCAAGTACCTGACGCAGCTGGACCGCATCGGCATCATCGAGCTGCGTCCCCTGAACCGTTACCGTCTGAAGCTGGCCAAGGCTTTCCGCTGGCGGCCGCACGGCCCGGTCATGCAGTTCTTCCGCGAGCATGCCCTGGTCGACTATTTTTCGGGCGGCTTCGATGGCCCGGGTGAGGCCATGATGCTGGTGCATGGCTCGGTGGCGCGTGGCGTGGCACCCGTGTTCATGGAGCGGCTGCAGCGCGTGGCGCACGACTTCTCGCAGCAGCACCTGGCCGACCAGAAGCTGCCGGCCAGGGACCGGGACGGCTACACCCTGCTGCTGGGCATGCGCCGGTGGGAGTTCGCCGCCTTCACCCAGTTGCGCCGCGACACCGCGTGAGGCCCTAAAGGCGCTCACAGCCGCAGGCGTGCCGCGTAGCCCGTCATCTCCAGGTAGCCCTGGCCCACCACCTGGCCCGACGCGTCCCGGCATTCGCTCAGGCCCTCCCAGTAGATGGCGCCGCTGCTTTGCTGGCTGTCCAGTTCCTGGTCGTCGAGCAGGGCGCGGATCTCGAAGCTGCCCACCGGGGTGTGCACACGACACTGCACCGGATACCGCCCCCTGGAGCGCGGGCTGAGCCAATGTCGCACCGGTGTGAAGCTCACCTCAGAAGGGGCGAAGTCACGCACCGCGCCGCCAGGCGGGCGCCAGCTGCCCCCCGCCCAGACCACGCTGTCGTCGGCCCGGCGCAGGCGGAAGGCCGTCAGTGCGCTGCCATCCCCCAGGTTCATGCCGATCCAGTCCCAGCCCACCGCCTCGGCGTCCAGCAGGGCATCGCTCCATTCGTGGTCCAGCCAGGCACGTCCCGTCACGGCGAGGGCCGGGCCGCCCGCCACGCTGAGCGTGCCCCGCACCTCCAGCTGGGGTTGGCTGTAGTAGTGGCTGGCCTGCGCGGCCTGCGGGCCCTTGCGCGAGAAGCCGGCCTGCCCCTGCAGCAGGATGGGCTGGGTGCATTGCAAGGTCAGGGCGAGCTGGAACCCGGCGCCGGGGCTGTCCACCTCCGTGCGATAGAGGCTGCGGGCCACCGGTCCTTCGCGTTCCAGGTGCCAGCTGCCGATGCGCCGCTGGGTGTCGCCCTCACCGGCCTGCGCGCGCTCGAAACCCTGGCGCGCCAGGCGCTGGTCGTGCCGCAGGCGTTGCTGCGAGAGGTCGGTCACCGCCGCATGGGCGAACAGCAGTTGTTGCGCGCTGAAGCGGCTGGGGCTGGGTGCCAGGGACGTGCGGTTGCGGAAGAACGTCACCTGGAAACCGAAGGTCTGCGCGGGTTGTGGTGAATGCAAGACACCGGTGGCGTACCACCACTCGATGTGCGTGTCAGGGTGAGCACCGAAGTCGGAGGGAAAGGCGAGGGTGCGGCCCGCCGTCACGCCCTCGCGAGCGACCGCCAAACCGCTGCCGCCGCCAACCATCCACAGCCCTGCCTGCAGCATGCGGCGCAGGGCCGGACGGCGGCCCATCGACGATCCACCTGTGATGTTCAAGATGCGTCTCCCCAAAAATCCGACTCCCCAAAACCCTGATGCCGCATGACAATAGCCGATCGACCTGCCTCGTTTGAAGGAGCTGACGCGCCCAATGCCCGACTTCTCATTGCCAGAGCACTTTGATCTCAGTGAGCATTTCGATCATCGCACCTTGACCCAGGCGATGCTCCTGGAGCCGCAGCAGGCCGTGGTCTCCCGGCACATCGAGGGCGAGTTCCTGCAGACCCGCCTGCGCGGCAGCGCCACCCAGTTCTACGAGCAGACCATCAGTTTCTACGTCGACCCGCGCACTGGCCTGCACCTGCGCGGCCTGTGCACCTGTTCGTCCGGGTTCAATTGCAAGCACGTGGCGGCCGCCCTGATGGCCTTCGAGGCCCAGGCGCTGCGGGAGGCGCGGGCGATGGCGGGCAAGCCCGTGGCCGCTGCTGTCAATGGCAACAGCAGCGGCAGCGGTGCCGGCCCCGTGGCACGCAACGGGCAGAGCACCGGGCGGGCCGTGGCGCCAGCCGGCCGGCCGGCACCCGCGGCGGGGCCGGCCATCCCCCGCGTCCTGGAGCTATGGCTCAGCGACGTGGCCGCCGCCGCCAAGGCCTTGCCGGCCGAGGAGCCCGCCCGCCAAGTGCCGAACCGCTGCCTCATGTATGTCCTCAGCGCGCACGGATTGCGCCTCAAGCTGAACTTCCACCTCGGGCACGTACGCAAGGGCGGCCAGGTCAGCAGCCACCGTCCGCATTCGCCTTCGCCGATCGACATGCTGCGCATCCGTCCCGCCTACCTGTCTGCCGCGGACGACGTGCTGCTGGCCGCGCTGCTGCCTTTCTCCATGGATCGCTGGGGTGCCGGGGCGCAGTTGTACGGTCCGACCGCCGCGAGCACCGTGGCCCAGCTGGTGCGCAGCGGCCAGGCCTGGTTCGCGAGCCCGTCCGAGCAGGCCGGAAACCCCTCCGGCGCCGTGACGACCACCGTCGCCGCCCTCGGGCCTTCGCTGACGCCCGCCGTGCTGCCCAACCCGCCGGGCGCGCCGATCCACTGGTCCGACGAGCCGCTGCCCGTGCGCATGGCCTGGCAAGTCGATGAGCAGGGGCAGTGGCGCACCGAGTGGCAGGCCGATCTGCCGGTGGAAGGCCAGACACCGCAGTGCATCACCGTTACCCTGCTGATGCTGCCCCAGCCGCATGCCTTCGACCCGGTCAGCGGGCGCATGCAGCCGGCCACGCTGAAAGATGCCAGCCTGCCGTTGCCGGTCCTCGAGGCTTTGTCCCAGATGCCACCCGTGCCGGCGGATGTCCTTCCTGGCCTTGTGCGGCGCCTGGAGACGGTGGGCTTGTCCCGTGGCCTGGTGATTCCCCTGCCGCGCGAGCACGCCCAGGAGGTCGAGGACCTGGGCTCCCTGAGCCTGCAGCCGGTGCTGCGCTTGATCACCTGTCCCAACATGCCCTCCGAGATGTGGCTGGAAGGGCACCAGCGTCCGCCGCCCGCCGGCCAGCCCGCCCGCCAGGCCGCCGTGCAGCTGTTGTTCCGCTACCGTGTGCCGGGCAGCGGCGCGATGGCGCAGCGCGACATCGATTTCCATTTCCCGGCCGGCGCCGCCGAGGGCGTGTTCATGGAGCGCGCTCCCTCGGGACCGCTGACACGCTTCAGCCGCGATCCGGCGCAGGAGGTGGCGGTGATCGAGCGGGTCTTCAACCAGCTGCAGTTGCGGCCCTGGAGCCGCGTGGCCGGGTGGGCCCTCGAGCGCATGGCCGCCCTCAAGGCCGGCCTGCTGCAGTCGGGCCAGCTGCCGCCGGCCTTGCAGGACGGCCAACTGGTCCTTGTGCCTGTCAACCGCGAACAGTGGCCGCGCCTGCTCAGCGAACAGCTGCCTGTACTGCAGGCAGAGGGCTGGGTGGTCGAGCGAGACGACGACTTCCCCTATGAGATGTACGAGGCCGACGACTTCGAGATCGACCTTGGCGATGACCCTGGCAGTGCGCAGCAGTGGTTCCGCGTTGGATTGAAGGTCACGGTGGCGGGCCAGCCGGTGGATCTGGTGCCCCTGCTGGTGGGGCTGGTGAAGGCCGGCTGGCTCACCCTGGAGACCGCGCTGCGCGATCCTGAGGGGGAGGTGCTGCTGCCCTGGCCCCAGGACGCCACACCTGCACCGGTGGCAGGCCGTCCGCTGGCCCTGCGGCGCGAGCGGCTGCTGCGCCTGCCGGTGGCGCGGGTGGCGCCGTTGGTGGCCTGGCTGCGCAGCATCTACCTGCAGCAGGGCCAGGCGCTCGACGGCGAGTTGCCCCGCATGTCGCGCTTCGAGTTGGGCGCCCTGGAGACCTTCTCCGCCGGGATGCGCGTGAAGGCCCCGCCTTCCCTGAGTGCCTTGCTCGAGCAGCTGCGCCAGCTGCGCACCGGCGAAGGCCTGCCGCCTGTCCAGGTGTCTCCCCATGTCAATGCCCAGCTGCGCCACTACCAGATCGATGGGCTGACCTGGATGGACTTCCTGCGGCGCGCCCAGTTCGGCGGCATCCTGGCCGACGACATGGGGCTGGGCAAGACGTTGCAGACCCTCAGCCTGCTGCAGGGCGAGCTGGATGCCGGCCGCCTGGACCGCCCGAGCCTCGTGGTGGTGCCGACCAGCCTGCTCGGCAACTGGCGGGCCGAGGCCCAGCGCTTCACGCCCCAGCTGCGCGTGCTGATGCTGCACGGCAAGCAGCGGGCGCAGCATTTCTCCGCAATCCCCAAGGCGCATCTGGTGGTGACGAGCTACCCGCTGGCGGTGCGGGACATCGGCGTGCTGACTGCCACCTCCTGGCACTACCTGATCCTGGACGAGGCGCAGCGCATCAAGAACAGCCGCAGCCAGGCCGCGGTCGTGCTCAAGAGCCTGCAGGCCAAGCACCGCCTGTGCCTGTCGGGAACCCCGATCGAGAACCACCTGGGCGAACTGTGGAGCCTGATGGACTTCGTCAGTCCCGGCCTGCTGGGCCAGGAGGCGCAGTTCCGCGAGTACTACCGGCTGCCCATCGAAAAGCGCCAGGACACGGGGCAGGCCGAGAACCTCGCGCGCCGCGTGCGGCCCTTCATCCTGCGCCGCACCAAGAACGAGGTGGCCCGTGAGCTGCCCGAGAAGACCGAGACCCTGTTGCGCGTCGAGCTGGACGGTACCCAGCGCGACCTGTACGAGACCGTGCGCGCCACCATGGACAAGAAGCTGCGCGAGGCCATCGCTCAGCAAGGCCTGGCGCGCAGCCACATCGTGGTGCTGGACGCCCTGCTCAAGCTGCGCCAGGTGTGCTGCGACCCGCGGCTGCTGAAGTCGGACGACCCCTCCCGCGTGGTCGACGTCAGTACCTCCGCCAAGCTCGAGCTGCTGCTCGATCTGCTGCCCACCCTGATCGAAGATGGCCGGCGCATCCTGGTGTTCTCGCAATTCACGGAGATGCTGGCCTTGATCGAGGCCGAGCTGCAGCGCTGCCAGTTCGACTACCTCAAGCTCACCGGTGACACCGTCGACCGGGCCGAGATGGTGAACAAGTTCCAGCGGGGCGATGTGCCCCTGTTCCTGATCAGCCTCAAGGCCGGCGGCGTGGGCCTCAACCTGACGGCCGCCGACACCGTCATCCTGTACGACCCCTGGTGGAACCCGGCGGTCGAGCAGCAGGCCATCGACCGTGCCTACCGCATTGGGCAGGGCAAGGCGGTGTTCGTCTACAAGCTCGTTGCCAGCGGCACGGTGGAGGAGAAGATGCTCGAGCTGCAGGCGCGCAAGGCGGGTCTGGCGGATGCGCTGCTGGGCGGCGTGGCGAGCGATGTCTCCCTCACCGCCCAGGACTTCGACGAACTCTTCAAGCCCCTGGGCGGCTGAAGCGCCCAGTGCTTTTTTACTTGCCGCCCCAGGTGTCCTTGAGGGTGGTGGTGCGGTTGAAGACGGGCCGCGCGGCCGTGTGGTCGAGGCGGTCGGCCACGAAATAGCCGTGGCGTTCGAACTGGAACTTGTCGTCCGGCCGGGCTGAAGCCAACCCTGGTTCCACGAAGGCCTGGGTGATGACGCGCTTGCTGAGTGGGTTGAGCACACTCAGGTGGTCGCGGCCGCCGGCGTCGGGCTGGGCCTCGGTGAACAGGCGGTCGTACAGGCGGACTTCCGCGGCCACGCCCTGACTCACGCTCACCCAGGTGATCACGCCCTTGACCTTGACCGCGTCCGCCCCCGGCGTGCCGCTCTTGGTGTCGGGCACCACCCGGGCCAGCACGGCGGTGACCTGCCCCTGGGCGTCCTTCTCGCAGCCCACGCATTCGATCACGTAGCCGTATTTCAACCGGGCCTTGCTGCCCGCAACCGCCACGCCGTTCGCATCGGTGCGCGGCGGGCTGAGGCGGAAGAAGCCCTTGCTGGGCACTTCCATGAAATCCTCGCGCTCGATCCACACCTCGTGGGTCAGGTCGAAGTGGCGGTGACCGCGTTCCGGATGGGCCGGGTGCACCGGCGCCTGGCAGGGCTCGCGGTGTGCCTCGCTGCCGAACACCTCGGCGAAGTTGACCAGCTTGAGCCGCAGTGGCTCCAACACGGCGCAGGCACGGGGGGCCTGCGGATCCAGGTCATCGCGCAAGGCGATCTCCAGGCTGCTGTAGTCGATCCAGCTGTCGGCCTTGCTGACGCCGATGCGTTCCGCGAACAGCTGCAGCGCCTGCGGCGTGTAGCCGCGCCGCCGCAGCCCGGCGATGGTCGGCATGCGCGGGTCGTCCCAGCCTTCCACGTGGCCCTCGTCGACCAGGCCCTTGAGCTTGCGCTTGCTGGTCACCACGTACGTCAGGTTCAGGCGTGCGAACTCATGCTGGCGGGGTGGGGGCGACTGCAGCAGGCCAAGCCGGCAGAGGTGCTCCAGCAGCCAGTCGTAGAACGGCCGCTGGTCTTCGAATTCCAGCGTGCAGATGCTGTGGGTGATGTTCTCCAGCGCATCCTCGATCGGGTGCGCGAAGGTGTACATCGGGTAGATGCACCACTTGTCACCCGTGTTGTGGTGGGTGGCGCGACGGATGCGGTAGATGGCCGGGTCGCGCAGGTTGATGTTGCGGTGCGCCATGTCGATGCGGGCGCGCAGCACGGCGGCCCCGTCGGCCAGTTCCCCGTCGCGCATCTGGCGGAAGCGCCGCAGGTTCTCCTCGGGTGTGCGGTTGCGGAAGGGGCTGTCCTTGCCGGGCGTGTTGAAGTCACCCCGGTTGGCCCGCATGTCCTCGCTGCTTTGCTCGTCCACGTAGGCCAGCCCGGCCTCGATCAGGGCCTCGGCAGCCTGGGCCATGAAGTCGAAGTAGTTGCTGGCGTAGTAGAGGTGCTCGACGCGCGTGCCGTTGAAGTCGGACGTCCAGCTGAAACCCAGCCAGCGCACCGCGTCGATGATCGCGTCGACGTAGGCCTGCTCTTCCTTCTCCGGGTTGGTGTCATCGAAGCGCAGGTGGCAGACGCCGCCATAGTCGCGTGCCAGGCCGAAGTTCAGGCAGATGCTCTTGGCGTGGCCGATGTGAAGATAGCCGTTGGGTTCGGGCGGAAAGCGGGTGCGGATGCGTGCCGGATCGAGAGGCCCCTGGGCATGGTGGGCCAGGTTCCCGGGCGAGCCGGCAAAGCGCCGCTGGGCATAGGTGGCCTGGGCCAGGTCCTTCTCGATGATCTGCCGCAGGAAATTGCTGGGTTTGGGGGACTCGCTGTTCGTGGCGGAAGGAGAGTGGCTCATGAGAGGCGTCGGTCGGCCCTGGGGACGAAGGAAGAGGGAACGCGATTCTATCGAGCACCCGTGCTGGCCAGCGGGTGCCACGTCGTCCAGCCTTTTCGGCCCTGTAACGAAAATTCACACTTTGTGGGGCAGGAAGCTGTCAACCGGACGTTATCGTGGGTGCGTTATGGCGTCGTGTCGCGCGATGCGAACTAAGGAGATTCTGATGAAAAAGGTTCTGATGGCTACTTTGGCGGCTGTTGCCACCTTGGCTGGCGGCGCAGCACACGCGGACAAGGTGTACTGGTCTGTCGGGGTCAATGCGCCGAACGTGGGGACGGTGATCACCAATGCGCCACGCGTCTATCTCCCCCCGCCGCCCGCAGTCTACGTGCCTCCGCCTGTGGTCTACCAACCCCCGCCTCCGGCCGTCGTTTACCAGCCCCAGCCCTACTACACCCCGGCCCCCCCGGTGGTTTACCGGCGCGTGGTGCCTGTGTATGAAGAGCCCCGTTGGCGTCACCACCATCATCACCATCGCGACTGGGATGACCGCGGTTGGGATGATCGCGGCGGCTACCGGTACTGAGCCGGCACCCGCCACCACCACAACGATGTCCCGGGAACGCGAGTTCCCTCCAGAAAAAAGCCACCAGCCCTTCCGAATGGAAGGGCTTTTTTCTTGGGCCTCAGGGTTCAAAACCCCGGCAGTGCTCCACCGCGTACTTCATCAGCTCGGCCTGGCCTTCCAGGTTGAGCTTGCGCTTGATGTTGTGCCGGTGGGTTTCCACCGTCCGTGTGCTCAAGCCGAGGGTTTGCGCGATCTGCTTGTTGGCCAGCCCCTTGGCCAGGCAGTTGAGGATCTCGGCCTCGCGGATCGACAGCAGCGGGCGGGGGGTCTGGGCCCGGAACAGGCGGCCCGTCAGCGCCTCGCTCAGGAAGGTCTTGCCTTCCACGATGGCTTGGATGGCGGTGATGATCTCGTTGGACGGCGCATCCTTGAGCACGTAGCCGCGGGCGCCTGACTGCATCGCCCGGTTCACGTACTCGGGGTTGTCATACATGCTGAGCATGAGCACCAGCAGCTTCGGATGCTGGGCCAGCAGCTGCTGGGTGAGGTCGATGCCATTGACGTCCTTCATCCCGACGTCCATCAGGACCAGATCGACCGGCAGGGTCTGGCACAGTGCCAGCGCTTCGGTGGCATGGCTGGCTTCACCCACCACCTCGAGGCCCGGGACTGAACTCAGCCGGGCTTTCAGGCCTTCCCTCACCAGGTGATGGTCGTCGACGATGAGCAGGCGGGTGGTCTGATTCATGGGGAGGGGGCAGGCAGGGGTTGAGGGCGCGAAAAGCGGGTCACGGCCGACAGGGGAACGTCAGCCACGAGCCGGGTCTCGCCGCGTCGAGAAAAGATTTCGAAGGTGCCCCCGATGGAGGCCAGGCGTTCGCGCATGTTGCGCAGACCGATGCCCCGGCGCGGATCCTTGCTGACCCCGTCCACGTCGAAGCCGGCGCCGTCGTCACGCACGCTCAGCCGCACGCCCCGCGCGTGGTAGATCAGCCAGAGCTGAACCCGGCTGGCATCCTGTGCATGCTTGTCGATGTTGGTGAGCGCTTCCTGGGTGATTCGGAACAGCACGGTATTGATCTCGTCGGGCAGGTGAAGCCGTGTGCCGCGCACGCGCATGCTGAACACGAGCCGGCCGTCGACATTGAACTCGCGCCCCAGGTGCTCCAGCGCTTCCGGCAGCCCCAGCACGTCCAGGGCGGCGGGGCGCAACCGGTGCGAGATGTGGCGGACTTCGGTGAGGGCGTCATTGAGGCGGCCCAGCGCCTTGGACAAGGCCGGCGGCGCCGTCACCTGCTGGTTCTCGAGCTGGGCGACCGCCGACTCCACCAGCAGCTTGATGGACACCAGGGTCTGGCTGGTGCTGTCGTGCAGTTCCCGCGACAGATGGGCCCGCTCGTCCTCCTGGGACTGCACCACCTGCCGCGCCATCAGGCGCAGCTTGACGTCGGCCTCACGGGCGTCGCTGAGGTTGAGGGCCAGGCCGCTGCCGCCGATGAGGCCCAGGCCCAGCAGGGCCACGCCGGCGATCCAGAGCATGGTCGTGCCCACGTTGTCGCTGATCTGCTCGTCAACTTTGCCGAGGGTGCTCTGGATGTCGTCCAGGTACAGGCCGGTTCCCATCATCCAGTTCCAGCGGGGCAGGGCGATGGCGTAGCCGAGCTTGGGCGCGATGGTCCGGGAGGAGGGCTTTTCCCAGGCGTAGCGCACGAAGCCGCCGCCCTCCTTGGCGCGGGCGATCAGCTGCTGGATCACCGGCACGCCGTTGAGGTCGCGCATCTCGGACAGGTCCTTGCCGACCAGCTCCGGCTGGCGGGCATGCATGACGTTGGTCCCGCTCATCTCGTAGACGAAGAAGTACCCGTCCAGGCCATAGTCCAGCGAGGCCAGCAGGCGGATCGCCTCCTGGCGGGTGGCCTCATCGTCGCGCTCGCCGTTGTACAGGGGTGCGATGGTGCTCTGGGCCAGTTGCACGTATTGGCGCAGTTCGGTCTGGCGCGCTGTCATGTAGGCTGACTCGAACAGCGCGCGCTCCCGCTCAGCCAGTTTTTTCTCCTGCTGCTTGACCGCCAGCGTGATCAGGCCCAGCGAGGCCAGCAGCGGAATGATGGACAGCAGAAAGAACTTCAGTCGGAGCCGCATGGGATGTCGGTCCGTTGGGGAGGCGGGCAGCCTGGCGTCAGCCTTGCGTGGCGAGCTGGTAGAGCATGCTGGAGCGGGCACCCGAGCGGCAGAACATCAGGATTGGCCGCGGCAGGCTGGTCAGCAGCTGGGCCATGCGCTCCACATCCTCGGCGGTGTGCTGGCCGGACACCACGGGGACAAAGGCGTACTGCAGCCCGGCTTCGCGCGCTGCAGCCTCCAGGGCCTGGCTGGTCGGCTGGTCAGGGCCTCCCTCGAAGTCGGGCCGGTTGTTGATGACGCTTTGAAAGCCGGCCTCGGCGACCGCACGCATGGCCGCCGCATCCAGTTGCGGGCTGGCGCACACCTCGGGGCTGAGGGGGCGCAGGGGAAGGGGAGTGCTCATCGTGGTGGGTCCCTGGATAGAGGGTCGTCGGGAATGCCCGGGCGGACAGGTGGCCCGCCGGGCGGCTTATTTTCAACGATGCAGAGCCTGTTTGACGGCCGCGGAAACCATGCCCATGTCGGCTTTTCCACCCAGGCTGGCCTTGGCCGCCGCCATGGCCTTGCCCATGTCGCCGGGCCCGCTGGCTCCGATCTCTTGCACGATGCGGGCAACCTCGGCCTGCACCTGTTCGGCGCTCAGGCGCGCCGGCAGGTAGGCGGTCAGCACCGCCAGCTCGGCGGTTTCCTTGTCCACGAGGTCGGTGCGCTGCGCGGCAGCGAACTGGCTGATGGAATCCTTGCGCTGCTTGATGAGCTTGTCGATGACGCCGATCACCGCCGCATCGTCAAGGACGATGCGCTCGTCGACTTCCTTTTGCTTGAGGGCCGCCAGCAGGCCGCGGATGGTCAGCAGGCGCGGTGCGTCCTTGGCACGCATCGCGGTTTTCATGTCTTCGGTGATCTGGTCTTTGAGGCTCATGAGGGTTTCTTCTCGGGGAATGTCATCGCAAAAGCAACAAGCCCGCACGCAGCGGGCTTGTTGTGGGATCGAGCGAGCAGGCCCGCAGGCGTTTGCTTTGGGGCTGCTCAGAACAGCTTCTTGGGCAGCTGCATGCTGCGCACACGCTTGAAGTGGCGCTTGACGGCTGCAGCCTTCTTGCGCTTGCGCTCGGCCGTGGGCTTTTCATAGAACTCGCGGGCGCGCAGGTCGGTCAGCAAGCCCAGCTTTTCAATCGTGCGCTTGAAGCGGCGCAGGGCCACATCGAACGGCTCATTCTCTTTGACGCGGATCGTAGTCATTTAAAAGTGAAGTCCTCGGTTGGCGCTGAACGGGCTCATGACACAGCCTGTGAAAGGGTCCGGATTTTCATCAGGCCGGCCCGCTTGAACCCCGTTGTTCTTTAGGGCTCAAAAGCGGCAAACCAAAACTGACAGCGCACGTTGCCAGCAAAGTTTTGAATTGTAGCGCGGTTTTTCCAGCCCATGCAAGTCCGTGCCACCTGGTATTTCCCGGCCTTCGGCTCATCCCTTCCAGCGGAAGGGAAACAGGAGCTGCTTCCAGAAGCCGTTGGGTACATAGTCGCCGACCACGCCGTAGCGCTGCGGCCAGCGCCGTTCCGACTGGACGGCCGTGCCGAACAGGTGGTCGAGGAAGGCGAAGTGGGCGGCATAGTTGCGGTCGATCGCCTCGTCATCCTGCGAATGGTGCCAGTGGTGGAAATTTGGTGTCACGATCAGGTAGCGCAGTGGGCCCAGCCGCACGCTCACATTGGCGTGGTTGAACACCGCCTGCAGGCCGACGACGATGATGTAGGCGTCGATCACTTCCTTCGAGAAGCCCAGCACGTAGATGGGCGCCAGCACCAGGGTGCGGGTCAGGATCAGTTCCAGCATGTGCTGGCGCGAGCCCGCCAGCCAATCCATGCTCTTGGTGCTGTGGTGCACCGCGTGCAGTCGCCACAGCAGGGGCACCTCATGGTAGGCGCGGTGTGTCCAGTACTGCACCAGGTCGGCCACGAGGATGATCAGGAACAGGGCCGCGACGAAAGGAAGCCCCTGGACCCAGGCCTGGATGCCGTCCTTGGCGGCCCAGCCGAACAGCTTGTGGACCAGCAAGTTGACCGCCAGCAGGACGAAGCCCACCAGCATGTGGTTGACGATGAAGTGATGGAAATCGGTCTGCCACTCGGCGCGGAAGACAGGTTGCTCGCGGCGCAGCGGGCGCAGCTTTTCGATGAAGACGAAGATCAGGGTGGAGCCGAGCAGGTCGAGGATGAACCAGTCCAGGCCAATGTAGGGTGTGCCCCCCGGCACGGCTTGCACCGGGACTTGGTGCCCACCGAGCAGCAGGGTGATGGCGATGAGGGTGAAGGCGCTTGCGGCCAGCCAGCGGGCCCTGCTGAAGATCACGTTGAACAGGGCCAGCGCGCCCGCCAGCACCATCGACCAGTACATAAGTTGGCGCAACAGCCCCACGTCATAGGCCTTGCGCAGTTCGGGGGTGGTGAGGTATTGAGGGAAGTGGAAGGCCAGCACGCCCAGGAAGCACAGGCCGGCCAGGCAGAGGGCAATGATGCCGGAGGCGAAGCCGTTGCCCAGTTGAAGTTCCCCGTGGGACGAGGAGAGGCGCCGCAGTTTGTGAAGCAGGTTCATGGCGGATGAAAATGTCCTAAGACTCGACGGGCGGCAGGATAAAGACAAGCGTCGCCAGCCTAACCCCCTCGAATCGGGTGGGGCTTGTGAAAACATGCGATGAGTGCGCAATTTGAGCGACTTTGGGCGTATTCGCCGAGCTATCATGACCCTAGAACTAAGGCGTGGCCCCCCAATGACGATCTTTCACGGCACACGCTTTCCCACCAACTTGAAGTCACAACCTCACCGGAACACCGTCTCTGGGGCCTGACTGCGTCTACACCCATTCACACGATGGAATCCTCTCCCTTGCCGCCTTTGACCGCCGAGGTCCTGGCCTTGTTGAATTTGCTCGATCGCAGTGAGGTGCTGGTGGCTGTCAAAGAGGCGGCCGGCGGCCGGTATGTGCATGTGTCCGAGCGCATGGCGGCCCTGCTGGGGCAGCCAGTGGAGCGCATCCTGGGGCATACCGACGTGGAGTTGCTGGGCCCCGACGAGGCTGCCATGCTGAAGGCGGCCGACCAGACCGTGGGTGTGTCCGTGCAGTGGAGTGAACACCGCCTGGAGCGCGAGGGGCGGCGGCGCGAGTTCAGCGTCAACCGCATGCTGATGTCGCCCGAGTCGGCCACACCCTTGCTCGTCAGTGCCTGGGTCGAGCTGACCGAGGCGCGGCAAAAAGACGTGCAGCTCCAGCAGGCCCTGATCCAGCTGGAGCAGCAGCAACTGGCCGTGGAGGCCATGCGGCGCGAGACGCAGGACCAGTCCCTGCGCGACAGCGTGACCGGGCTGTACCAGCGCATCCACTTCGAAGACCAGCTGCGTCGCGAACTGGACTTGTCCGCACGTGAGCACCGCGAGTTCGCTCTCGTGTCGATCGCGGTGGACCCGCTCAAGGACCCTGCCCATGCCGTGGGGTCCGAAGCGCATGTGCGCGTGCTCGAGGCGCTGGGGCGCCTGCTGCGCAGCAACACCCGCGCCATGGACGCCTCGTGCCGCCTCGAGGAAGACCGCTTCGCCGTCCTGCTGTCGGGCGTTGGGCTGGCCACGGCCCACTCCCGCATGGAAGGGTTGCGCCGGCAGTGCGCCACCCAGATCGTGGTGCTGGGTGGGCGCGACCTGGGCTTCACCGTGTCCATGGGAGTGGCCAGTTTCCCGCACACCGCCCACACCGAGGAAGAGCTGGTCAATGCCGCTGCGGCGGCCCTGGTGGAAGCCCAGCGCCGTGGCGGCAATCATGTGACGCTGGCCAGCATCCGCTTCGACGCCAACTGAGCCCAGCGGGCTCGCGCTGTCGAGCCCTGGCGGTTCCGGCGTGGCGGGCTGCCCGCCTCATCTGCCGAAGCGTTCCGTGCTGCAAAGAACTGCGCCCGGGCAAAGCCGGGCGCAGGAAAAAATAAGGTGTCCGTCGCAGGCCGTGAGTCGCATTCCTGAACCCAGGGGGATTCAGGTGGGCGAGGTCAACCAAACCTTGGGTTCATCTGACGCGAGACGATCACGCTGGTCTGGCGATGTTCCAAGCCCTGGCTCGCGAGAGCATCGGTTCAAGGAAATATAAAACTCACGCGGATGCAACGGACGAAACCATTCTACGTTGCCTCACCGCTGTTCAGAGCAGTTGGCCGTCGGTGCTGAGGGTTTGATCGATGCGGCGGATCAAGGCCGTGACATCTTCATCGCTTGGCAGACTCGGCACGGGTGCGGCCGAGGTCGGTGGGGTGGCCCCAGGCGCGCCAGGGGTGTCCTCGGCCAACTGGAACGCCAGGTTCAGCGCTGCCAGCACAGCAATGCGCTCGCGGGCCTTGACCTTGCCGGCGTCGCGGATGGTGCTCATCTCATGGTCAACCAGGCTCACGGCTTCGAGCAGGGAAGCCTCGCCGCCCTCGGGACACCCCAGGAGGTAGCTGTGGCCGAGGATGGTGACTTCAATTTGTTTCATGGTCGGGCGCGGGGTTGGGCTGCGGCAATTTTTCGATCAAGGCATCGATGCGCGTGCGGGCCGCATGCAGGCGCGATCGCAGGTTGTCCCGCTCCTGAATCAAGGCGGTCACTTGCTGCTCGAGCAAGATTTTCGTACGCAGGACCTCTTCATGTCGAAGCAGCAAGCGTTCGACCTTGTCTGCAAGTTCCTCGATCTTTGACATGGCGTGGGGCAGAGATTGAAGGGCTTGATTGTAGGCGCCTACAATGCCGGGTTGTTGGTGCTCGTGCCGGCGGTCCCGCTGGCACAGTTAAACGGGAAGCAATCCAGATCCGCCACCCCTTGGGCGTCCGGTCGGGTCTGTCAACTGCGCTGCCCCCGCAACGGTACGGTGAACGAAAACTCCTGAATCGCACGCTGCTCCTGCCCGCAGCTTGGCCGGGTTTTCACTCTTGTGCTTCACGCCACTGGATGGGTCGCGGCCCTCTGGGAAGGCTGCAAGGGTCTTGACGGTTCACCAGCCCGGATACCGGCCAACGAGGCGATGTGCGGCATTCGGTCACACGTCATGCAGGTGGGTGTCAGCGGGGAAGCTGGCACACACGATCCTCTTGTTGAAGGTCCATTCGGAATGTCTCCGTTTTGCTTGGCGGCTGGCTTGCGGCCCCGCGTTTTCGTTCGTCTGCTGGGCGCTCCAGTGATCATGGGTACCTGGACACCCGCGCTGCATGCGCAGTCTTCGGCAGCCTCTTCCCCGGTCATGGCACCGGTGGTGGTGACCGCCAGCCGCACGCCCATGCGGGTGGACCAGGCGCTGGCCGACGTCACCGTGCTTGAGCGCGAGGACATCGAGCGCTCGGCCCAGCAGAGCCTGCCCCAGTTGCTGGCCACGCAGGCCGGGTTGCAGCTCAGTGTCAATGGCGGCCTGGGAAAGAGCAGCTCGGTCTACATGCGCGGCCTGGAGGCACGCCACACCCTGCTGCTGATCGACGGCGTGCGCTACGGCTCAGCCACCACCGGCACCCCCTCCTGGGAAAACCTGCCGCTGTCCATGATCGAGCGGATCGAGATCGTGCGCGGGCCTTTGTCGGGCCTGTACGGCAGCGACGCTGTGGGCGGCGTGATCCAGGTCTTCACGCGCAGGGGCGAGCCAGGGCTGCATCCCAATGCCCACCTCACCGTGGGTTCGGAACGCTACGGTCAGACCGGCGCCGGCTTGTCCTGGGGGCAGGGCGCGCTGGATGGCACGGTGCAGGTACAGCATACCGAGACCCGTGGGTTCTCATCGACCAATCCCAAGGTGCAGTTCGGCAACTTCAATGCCGACCGCGACGACTTCCGCCAGGACGCGGCCAGTGCCCGGCTTGGCATGGCGTTCGGCGAAGGTTGGCGCGCGGATGCGCACCTGCTGCAGTCGGACGGCAAGACGCAGTTCGATGATGGGCCGGGCGCCGACAGCCGGGCCAAGCTGCACACCCAGGTGTTGTGGGCGGCGCTGCAAGGCCACGTGAATCCATCCTGGGGGACGACGCTGCGGGTGTCGCGGGCCGAGGACGCCTATGACACGCTGGCCAATGCCAAGTCCTCCGGGCTGGGCACGATCAGCACCGTGCAGCGTCAAGTCAGCTGGGAGAACACGCTGCCTTCGCCGGCGGGCCAGGTGCTTGTGGTTGCTGACAGCACGCGGCAGGACGTGCGCAGGCCGGGGACGCCGTTCAGCATCTCGGAGCGCACCATCAATGGCGTGGCACTGGGGCTGGACGGCAAGCGAGGTCCCCATGTATGGCAGGCGAATGTGCGGCATGACCAGAATTCCCAGTTCGGCTCGCAGGACAACGGCTCGCTGGGGTATGGCCATGACCTGACACCGGCCTGGCGCGTCGGGGGGGCCGTGGGCACGAGCTTCGTGGCGCCGAGCTTCAACCAGCTCTACTACCCGGGGTTCGGCAATCCGAACCTGCAGCCCGAGGAAGGCAAGCACAAGGAGGCGAACCTGCGTTGGAAGGTAGGGCCCGGCCTGGGCGAGGTCAAGCTGACCTGGTTCGACAATCGCATCCGCGGCTACATCAGCTCGGGACCTGCGCCGGTCAACATTCCACGCACTCGCATCGATGGGTTTAGCCTGACGCACAAGGGAGGCTGGGGGCCGCTGGCCCTGGAAACCTCGCTCGAGCACGTGGACCCGCGCAACGTCACCCCGGGGGCCAGCCTCGACAAGCAGCTGCCGCGCCGCGCCAAGGACAGCCTGAAAGTGGCCGCCGATGTGACGCAGGGGGCCTGGCAGTGGGGCGGTGTGCTCGGCGCCTACAGCCATCGCTTCGACGACCTCGGCAACACGTTGCGAATCGGCGGCTACGCCACCCTGGACCTGCGGGCCGACTGGCGCGTGGCCCGCGAGTGGACGCTGGGCTGGCGACTGAACAACGTGGCAGACAAGCGTTATGAGACGGCGTATGGCTACAACCAGCCGGGACGTGAGGTCCTGGTGAGCCTTCGCTACAGTGACTTGTAGCCGACCCGCATGAACGACCACAGCCGGGCCCATGCAATCTTCGGCTTGATGCGGCAACTCAACGAAGGTGATGCGCAAGCCCGGCAGCAGCTTCGGACCCTGGCGGAAGATCATTTCGAGTTCCCGGGCAGCCCCCACGACCTGTTGATCATCTCGTGCCAGATCGCGAACGCGCGGGAATGCTTCATTTACGACGGCTGGGGCCGGTCTTTCTTCATTCCCAGCTCATTTGCACTCAAGGACGTGCAACGCGCAGAGGGTGTCTACACCTTCCTTGCGCAGGATGGCCGGGTGCTGGCGGCCACGCTGCCTCAGCTGGAGCGGGCCTGGGATGCGCTGCCCTGGGGCAGGATCACAGCAGGCCACGTGGAGCGGGCTTTCCTGAGCTGCCATCGCGAATGCAATGTGGCGGAAATCGACTGCCCGCCGATCGGCGCTTTCCAGCTGGAGGACGGTTGCTTCCGTTTGCATGTCAGCCGTTGGCAGGATCGGCGGTTGGCTGTTTTCGTCCATGTCCGGCTGGCGGATGACTTCGACCAGTGCGTCACACCCATGATGGAACGGCTCAACCGCCTGTCTGAATTCGAGACGATGGCGAGAAATGAATTCCGCAAGGTGTTTGGCGTGACCGAAGCAGAGTTGAATGCCATCACGCTGGATCAGTTCGACTTCTACCTGGACGGAGAATTCGACCTCACCTATGGGCTGCCGGAGAGCGAAGCCGTCGAGTATGTACGGGCCTGGTTCTCCGCAAGCCAGGAACTGGCCGGAGTCAGCTTCGGCAATTATTGATGCCTGTCCAGCGGACGGCGCAACAGTCCGCAGGGACGCCATTCCAGCACCTCGGCGCGAGGGCTGCGAGGATCGTCCTGGTCCCAGTCGCTCAGGACTTCGCGGCGCAGCCCTGGGGCCAGGTCTTCGGCCCCAGGCCGGTGGGTGTGGCCGTGGACCAGGGTGTCGCAGCCTGCCGCCTGCAGCCAGGCCACAGCCGTCGGACGGTCGACGTCGGCCCAGTGGGCGGGGGGCACCGTCTGTTTGATGCGCTGGCTTTCCTCCCGGATCCGCCGGGCCTCCGCGCGGCGTTCGTCCAGCGGTCGCGCCAGGAACTCACGCTGCCATGCCGGACTGCGCACCCGGGCGCGGAATTGCTGGTAGCCGAGGTCGTCCACGCACCAGGCATCGCCGTGGGTGAGCAGGAGTCGGCGCCCCCAGCCGGCCATCACCGAGGGGTCGGGCAGCAGGCGCAGGCCCGCGGCCTCGGCCATCTCGCGGCCCAGCAGGAAATCCCGGTTGCCGGCCATGAAGGCCAGTGTGCGATGGCTGCTGGCTTCGCGCAGCCAGGCCGTGCACGCGGCCTCGAAATCGGCATGGCGCGCGTCGTCACCCACCCAGACCTCGAACAGGTCGCCCAGGATGACGACGGCGTCAGCGCAGGTGTCACGCAGGTAGCAGCGCCATGCGGTCAGTGTGCGCGGCAGGTCCGGGGCCAGGTGCAGGTCGCTGATGAAGTCGACCTGCGACCAGCCCGCGGGGATCTGCCAGACCGCCTCGGACGGCAGGGCGAAGGCCCCGGTGGCGGTGGTTGGCATGCCGGAGGCCGTGTCCGGCGTCAGTCGACCACGACCTTGGTGATCACCACGTCTTCGAGCGGCACGTTCTCATAGTGGCGCACGTTGCCGGTCTTGACGCCCTCGATGGCATCGACCACTTCGGTGCCCTGGGTGACCTTGCCGAACACCGCGTAGCCCCAGCCGCTGCCGCTTTCCGACTTGAAGTCGAGGAAATCGTTGTTGGTGGTGTTGATGAAGAACTGGGCCGTGGCGGAATGCGGGTCGTTGGTGCGCGCCATCGCCAGCGTGTACCGGACGTTCTTCAGGCCGTTGTTGGCTTCGTTGCGGATCGGGGCGTCGGTGGGCTTTTGCTTGAGGCCCGGCTCGAAGCCGCCGCCCTGGATCATGAACTTCTTGATCACGCGGTGGAAGATGGTGCCGTCGTAGTGGCCCTTGGCGGCGTAGGCCAGGAAGTTGGCGGTGGTCTCGGGGGCCTTCACATCGTCGAGTTCGATGTGGATGACGCCGTGGTTGGTGTGGATCTGTGCGGTCTTGCTCATGGTGTGTCCGATGCTGGGTGAGAGAGAGGGAGACGGAAGGCCCAGGCTTGGCCCGAGGTGCTTATTTCTGAACGGTGGCCTTCTGGATGATCACTGGCTTGGCCGGCACGTTCTGGTTCATGCCCTGCGTCGTGGTGGACACGGCGCGGATCTTGTCGACCACGTCCATGCCCGAGACCACGGTGCCGAACACCGCGTAGCCGTTGCCGTCGGGGGACTGCGCGGCATTCAGGAAGTCGTTGTTCTTGACGTTGATGAAGAACTGCGAGGTGGCCGAGTCGGGGACATTGGTGCGGGCCATGGCGACCGTGCCGCGGTCGTTCTTGAGGCCATTGCGGCTTTCCAGGGGGATCGGCGGGCGGGTGGGTTTTTCTTTCAGATCGGGTGTCATGCCGCCGCCCTGGATCATGAAGTTGTCGATGACGCGGTGGAAGATGGTGCCGTTGTAATGGCCGTCCTTCACGTACTGCAGGAAGTTCTCCACGGTCTTGGGGGCCTTGGCTGCATCGAGCTCGATCACGATGTCGCCCATGGAGGTGTTGAGCAGTACTTTCTGCGCCCAGGCACCGCCGGACAGGCCCATCAGGGCCAGGGTGGTGGCGGCGCCGACGGCGCAACGGGTCATCCAACGACGGGTCAGGTGGGTCATGAAGACGAGGTCCTTCTTGGCTGGGGTGAGGGGAAAGACGCGGAACCAACGCAGGGCAAACGCGGCGGTGCCGCGAGGAGAGGGGGACGCCGTGGCGGGTTTTTGGGGGGCCCGTTGTTTGACGGCGTCGCCTATACTGCCCGCGATTGTAGAGCCTGCCCCTGGGCTTTTTCGCCCCGTCAGGCCTCCCCCTCTCCCCTGCACCATGACCCTGCGTATCTTCAACAGCCTGTCTCGGCAGGTCGAAGCCTTTCAGCCCATCGAACCCCAGCATGCGCGCATGTACGTGTGCGGCATGACGATCTACGACTTCTGTCACATGGGTCATGCGCGGCTGCTGATGGCGTTCGACGTGGTCGCGCGCTGGTTGCGTGCCGAGGGGTACCGTGTCACCTATGTCCGCAACATCACCGACATCGACGACAAGATCATCAAGCGCGCGCTCGAGCGGGGCATCACGATCCGCGAGCTGACCGAGGAGATGACGCGGGCCATGCACGAGGACATCGCGGCCCTGGGCATCGAGCCGCCCACCCACGAGCCGCGCGCCACTGCCTACGTGCCGCAGATGCTCGACCTGATCGGCCGCCTCGAGGCCAAGGGCCTGGCCTACCGCGCCGACTCGGGCGACGTCAATTTCGCCGTGCGCAAGTTCCCGAACTATGGCCGCCTGTCGGGCAAGTCGCTGGACCAGCTGCGTGCGGGCGAGCGGGTGGCGGTGGACGACGGCAAGCGCGACCCGCTCGACTTCGTGCTCTGGAAGGCCGCCAAGCCGGCCGAGCCGGACGATGCCAAGTGGGACAGTCGCTACGGCGTCGGGCGCCCGGGCTGGCACATCGAGTGCTCGGCCATGGGCTGCGCCCTGCTGGGCGAGCACTTCGACATCCATGGTGGCGGGCTCGACCTGCAGTTCCCCCACCACGAGAACGAGATCGCCCAGAGCGAGGGGGCCATCGGGCATCCGTGGGTCAACGTCTGGATGCACAACGGCTTCCTGAACGTGGACAACGAGAAGATGTCCAAGTCGCTGGGCAACTTCTTCACCATCCGCGAGGTGCTGGCGCGCTATGACGGCGAGACCCTGCGCTTCTTCCTGCTGCGCACCCACTACCGCAGCCCGTTCAATTTCAGCGACGCGCACCTGGACGATGCGCGCCAGGCCCTGCGCCGTCTGTACACCGCGCTGGAAGGGGCGCCGGCCCCGGCCGGCGCGGCGGTCGACTGGTCGCATCCGCAGGCGCAGCGCTTCCGCGCCGAGATGAACGAGGACTTCAACACCCCCGGCGCGATGGCCGTGCTGTTCGAGCTCGCCAGCGAGCTCAACCGCAACCGCAGCGCCGAGGTGGCGGGCCTGCTCAAGGGGCTTGCCGCGACGCTGGGCTTCCTGCAGCAGGACCCGACCCATTTCCTTCAGACTTCGGGCCAGGCTGGCGCGGACGGCCTGGACGAAGCAGCCATCAACCAGGCCATCGCCGAGCGGACAGCCGCCAAGCAGGCGCGCGACTTCGCCCGGGCGGACGCGATCCGCCAGCGCCTGCTGGCGCAAGGCGTGGTCCTCAAGGACTCGCCGCAGGGCACGAGCTGGGTGAGGGCCTGAGCAATGGCCAAGACGTCGGTTCAGCCGGAAGTCGTCACCCCGGCCTATTGGGACGATGCATGCAAGCACCTGGCCAAGCGTGACCGGGTGATGCGCAAGCTGATCCCGCGTTTTGGCGAGGCGCGCCTGCGCAGCCGCGGCGACCCCTTCACCACCCTGGCGCGTTCGATCGTCGGACAGCAGATCTCCGTCAAGGCCGCGCAAGCGGTGTGGGAGCGTTTTGTGGCGCTCACCGGGCAGGACCCGGCGCGACTGAAGCCGGCGACGGTCGCGGCGCTGGACGTGGCCGACATGCGCCAGGCCGGGTTGTCGGCGCGCAAGGTCGAGTACCTGCGCGACCTGGCGGCCCACTTCGAGGACCGTTCCGTGCACGTCGCCCAGTGGCAGCGCATGGACGACGAGAGCATCATCGAGGAACTCGTGGCGATCCGCGGCATCGGCCGCTGGACCGCCGAGATGTTCCTGATCTTCCACCTGATGCGCCCGAACGTGCTGCCCCTGGACGACCTGGGGCTGGTCAAGGGCATCAGCCTGAACTATTTCAGCGGCGAACCGGTGTCGCGCGCCGAGGCGCGCGAACTGGGCGAGGCGTGGGCGCCGTACCGGTCGGTGGCGACTTGGTACATTTGGCGCAGCTTGGACCCGGTGCCCGTGGAATACTGATTTCGGCATCAACCCAGCCGCAGACATCAAAAGCAGTCATCAAGATGCAGGAGGCAAGATACCCATGAGCAAGCGACATTTCCTGGAGTTCGAGCAACCCGTGGCCGATCTGGAGACCAAGATCGAGGAGCTGCGGTACGTGCAAAGTGAGTCGGCCGTCGACATCTCCGAGGAGATCGACCGGCTGAGCAAGAAGAGCCTGCAGCTCACCAAGGACATCTACGCCAGCCTGTCACCCTGGCAGGTCACGCAGATCGCGCGTCATCCCCAGCGGCCCTACACGCTGGACTACGTCAACGAGATCTTCACCGAGTTCCAGGAGCTGCACGGCGACCGCCACTTCGCGGACGACCAGTCCATCGTGGGCGGGCTGGCCCGCTTCAACGGCCAGGCGTGCATGGTGATCGGCCACCAGAAGGGCCGTGACACGAAGGAGCGCGGCCTGCGCAACTTCGGCATGTCGCGTCCCGAGGGCTACCGCAAGGCCCTGCGCCTCATGAAGACCGCCGAGAAATTCGGCCTGCCTGTGTTCACCTTCGTCGACACGCCGGGCGCCTACCCGGGCATCGGCGCCGAGGAGCGGGGACAGTCCGAGGCGATCGGCCGCAACATCTTCGAGATGGCGCAACTGGAGGTGCCCATCGTCACCACCATCATCGGCGAGGGCGGCTCGGGGGGCGCCCTGGCGATCAGCGTGTGCGACCAGATGCTGATGCTGCAGTACGCGATCTATTCGGTGATTTCCCCGGAGGGCTGCGCCTCCATCCTGTGGAAGACGGCCGAGCGCGCCGCGGACGCGGCCGAGGCCCTGGGCATCACGGCGCACCGGCTGAAGGCGCTGGGCATGGTCGACAAGATCGTCAGCGAGCCCGTGGGCGGGGCGCACCGCGACGCCAAGCAGATGGCGGCCTACCTCAAGCGCGCGCTGTCCGATGCGCTGCGCCAGGTCAGCGACCTCAAGCCCAGGGAGCTGCTGCAGCGCCGCTACGAGCGGCTGCGCGCCTATGGGCGTTTCAACGACACCACCGAGCGCTGATGACGGCAATCCGGCCGGTGTGCCGGTGAGTGTGCCGTCATCACCGCCGTCGCCACCCTCGGTGGTGGCGGTGGCCTACAGCGGCGGGCGGGATTCCACGGCCCTGCTGCATGCCACCTGGCGTGCCCTGCTGGCGCCTGTCGAGGGCGGGGGCGCGCAGCCCGAGGTGGTGGCCCTGCACGTCCACCATGGGCTGCATCCCCAGGCCGATGCCTGGCTGGTCCACTGCGAGGCGCAGTGCGCGCGCTGGGCGGCCGAGGCCGGGAGGCCTCTGCGGTTCCGCTCCGAACGCCTGACCGGCGCGCCCGCACCGGGCGACAGCGTGGAGGCCTGGGCGCGTGCGCAGCGCTACGAAGCGCTGGCCCGCATGGCCCGTGCCGAGGGCGCGACCCTGGTCCTGCTGGCCCATCACCGGCGCGACCAGGCCGAGACCTTCCTGTTGCAGGCCTTGCGCGGCGCAGGCATGGCTGGGTTGTCGGGGATGCCGGCCCAGTACCGCGATGCCCAGGGGTTGCGCTGGTGCCGGCCCTGGCTGGAGAGGCCGCGCGAGGCCATCGACGCCTACGTGGCGCGACATCGGCTGGACCACATCGAGGATGACAGCAACGCCAACCCGCGCTTTGCCCGCAACCGCCTGCGCCTGAACCTGTGGCCGTCCTGGACTGCGTCTTTCCCAGACGCCGAGGCCTCACTGGCCCAGGCGGCGCGGCGGGCGCAGGAGGCGCAGGCCTGCCTGGCCGAGCTGGCGCACATCGACCTGCGGACCATGGCCCCGCGCGGCGGCCCCCTCGACCTGAAGGCCTGGTCGCGCCTGTCGCCGCCGCGGCGGGGCAATGCCCTGCATGCCTGGCTGCAGCGCATCCCCGGGCTGCGCGTGACCCGCCCCCTGCTGGACCGGCTGAGCCTGGAGCTCGGCAACGGGGAGGGCGCGCCCGCGCGCTGGCCCTGCGGCGATGGCGAGCTGCGCCGCTACCAAGGGGAACTGTCGTACGCGCCGGGCATACCCGAGTCCGCCCTGCGACCAGGCATTCCGGGGGCCTTGCTGATTCCCGCGCCGGGGCGCTACGAGCTGCCGGCCTGGGGAGGGCGGCTGCATGTGTTCCCGGTCGAGGCGGATGGCCTGGCCTGGACCCCCGGCATGGTGCTGACCTTGCGGCGCCGCGAGGGCGCGGAGCAGTTCCAGGCCGGGCCGCGGCAGCCGGCCCGCTCCCTCAAGAAGCAGTTCCAGTCGGCCCGCGTGCCGGCCTGGGAGCGCACGGGCCCGCTGGTGTACCAGGGCGAGGACCTGGTGTTCGTCCCGGGTCTGGGGCTCGATGCCCGGGCCTGGGCGCCGGCCGGCGTGGCCCAGGTGGGCCTGCGCTGGGAGGGCGTCGTCTGAGGTGGCGGGGAGGGGCGGGGCGGGTCCCCCGCGACTGAGCGGCGCACGAGCCCGTGCATGCCCGCTAAAATCCCGGGTTTTCCCGCTGGCCGGACCCGGCCGCCGGTTTGTATTTCCCTCCCACGTCTGTTCGTCCACTCGTCCGTTCCATCCATGGCACTCATCGTTCACAAATACGGCGGCACCTCCATGGGGTCCACCGAGCGCATCCGCAACGTCGCCAAGCGCGTCGCCAAATGGGCCCGCGCGGGGCACCAGATGGTGGTCGTGCCCTCGGCGATGAGCGGCGAAACCAACCGCCTGCTGGGCCTGGCCAAGGAGCTGTCGCCCGAATCCGTCACCGCGCCCCTGCAGCGCGAACTCGACATGATCGCCAGCACGGGCGAGCAGGTGTCGGTGGGCCTGCTGGCGATCGCCCTGCAGGCCGAGGGCCTGGAGGCGGTGAGCTACACCGGCTGGCAGGTCCCGGTGCGCACCGACAGCGCGTTCACCAAGGCACGCATCGAGGAGATCGACGACACACGCGTGCGTGCCGACCTGGCGGCGGGCAAGGTGGTGGTGATCACGGGTTTCCAGGGGGTTGACCCCAACGGCCACATCACCACGCTGGGCCGTGGCGGCTCCGACACCTCGGCGGTGGCGATCGCTGCCGCCATGAAGGCCGATGAATGCCTGATCTACACCGATGTCGACGGCGTCTACACCACCGACCCGCGCATCGTGACCGAGGCCCGCCGGCTGCACACCATCAGCTTCGAAGAGATGCTGGAGATGGCGAGCCTGGGGTCGAAAGTGCTGCAGATCCGCTCGGTCGAATTCGCCGGCAAGTACCGAGTGCCCCTGCGCGTGCTGTCCAGCTTCACGCCTTGGGACATCGACATCGAGGAAGAGGCCAAGTCTGGCACCCTGATTACTTTTGAGGAAGACGAAAAAATGGAACGAGCCGTTGTCTCTGGCATTGCCTTCAATCGCGACGAGGCCAAGATCACCCTGCTGGGCGTGCCGGACAAGCCGGGCATCGCCTTCCAGATCCTCGGCCCGGTGGCGCAGGCCAACATCGACGTGGACGTGATCATCCAGAACATGTCGCACGAGGGGAAGACTGATTTCTCCTTCACGGTGCACCGCAACGACTACGAGCGCACGATCGAGCTGCTGAAGACGGTGGTGCTGCCCAAGACCGGCTCGGCGACGGTGACGGGCGACACCAAGATCTGCAAGGTCAGCATCGTGGGCATCGGCATGCGCTCTCACGTGGGCGTGGCCAGCAAGATGTTCGGCGCGCTGAGCGACGAGGGCATCAACATCCAGATGATCACCACGAGCGAGATCAAGACCAGTGTGGTGATCGACGAGAAGTACATGGAGCTGGCCGTGCGCGCCCTGCACAAGGCTTTCGATCTGGAACAAAAACCGGCAGAGTGACTTTTCCCGCGGGTCGGGTAGAATGCCGGCTCGCTTTTGATTGATTGGCTTGGAGCTGTGACCGAGAGGCCGAAGGTGCTCCCCTGCTAAGGGAGTATGTGGGCAAAACCTG
>CBINPE010000002.1:0-90458 GCA_966252435.1 uncultured Burkholderiales bacterium
GCGAGCCCAAGCAGCAGGACATCTGCTACGCCACGCAGAACCGGCAGGACGCCGTCAAGGTGCTGGCGCCGCAGGTGGACGTGGTGGTCGTGGTGGGCAGCCCCACCAGCTCCAACAGCAACCGCCTGCGCGAGCTGGCCGAGCGGCTGGGCACCCCGGCCTTCATGGTCGACCAGCCCGAGGACCTGCAGGAAGCCTGGTTCGCCGGCCGCCCGCGCGTGGGCCTGACCGCCGGCGCCTCAGCACCGGACATCCTGGTGCAGCGCGTGATCGAGCGCCTGCGTGCCCTTGGGGCGCTGAGCGTGCGCAGCCTGCCCGGCGTGGAGGAGAAGGTGCGCTTCCCGCTGCCGATGGGGCTGGGCGACAAGTCGATGTCCGAGGCCGGGCATTGACGGCCTTTTCTTCATCACCATTTTTCTTTCTTTTTTTCCTGATTCGGGGACTCCTCCGCCATGCTTGACATCAATCTGCTGCGCAAAGACCTGACCCGCGTGATCGCGCGCCTCGAGGCCCGCAAGTCGCCCCAGCCCTTCCTGGACGTGGCCAAGTTCCAGGCGCTGGAGTCCGAGCGCAAGGCCATCCAGACCCGCACCGAGGAGCTGCAGGCGCAGCGCAACAGCCTGTCCAAGCAGATCGGCCAGCTCAAGGCCAAGGGCGGCGACGTGGCAGGGGTGATGGCGCAGGTTGGAGGCTTGGGCGACGAGCTCAAGGCCTCGGCCGAGCGGCTGGACGCGATCCAGCAGGAGCTGTCGGCGATGCTGATGGCCCTGCCCAACCTGCCGTACGAAGACGTGCCGGTGGGCGCCGACGAGACGGGCAACGTCGAGGTGCGCCGCTGGGGCACGCCGCGGACCTTCGATTTCAAGCCGCTCGACCACGTCGACCTGGGCGCGCGGCTGGGCCTGGACTTCGACACCGGCGCCAAGCTGTCGGGGGCGCGCTTCAGCTTCCTGAAGGGCCCGGTGGCACGGCTGCACCGCGCGCTGGCGCAGTTCATGCTGGACCTGCAGACCCAGCAGCATGGCTACACCGAGTGCTACACGCCCTACATCGTCAACCGCGAGGTGCTGGAGGGCACGGGGCAACTGCCGAAGTTCAAGGAGGACATGTTCTGGGTCAGCCGTGGCGGCGACGCGGGGCATGTCGAGCAGTACCTGATCTCCACCGCGGAGATCTCGCTCACCAACAGCGTGCGCGAGCAGGTGCTGGCCCTGGAGCAGCTGCCGATCAAGCTGACCGCGCACAGCCCGTGCTTCCGCTCCGAGGCGGGCAGCGCGGGGCGCGACACGCGCGGCATGATCCGCCAGCACCAGTTCGACAAGGTCGAGATGGTGCAGATCGTGCACCCCTCGCAGTCCGAGGCCGCGCTGGAGGAGATGGTGGGCCACGCCGAGGCGGTGCTGCAGCGGCTGGAGCTGCCCTACCGCGTGGTGAGCCTGTGCACCGGCGACATGGGCTTCGGCGCGGCCAGGACCTTCGACCTGGAGGTGTGGCTGCCGGCCCAGGACACCTACCGCGAGATCAGCTCGTGCTCGAACTGCGACGCCTTCCAGGCGCGCCGCATGCAGACCCGCTTCAAGACCGAGCAGGGCCGCAATGAATTCGTGCACACCCTGAACGGATCGGGCCTGGCGGTGGGGCGCACGCTCGTGGCGGTGCTGGAGAACCACCAGCAGACGGACGGCTCGGTCCACGTGCCCGAGGTGTTGCGGCCCTACCTGGGCGGGCAGGCCGTGCTAGGCTGATCTGCGCAGCGGGCTGCAGGTAGGCAGGGGCCGCGGGCGGGGCCGTTTTTTGCCCCGGGGTGGGGATCACGCCCGACCGGGCGCGTGTGCCCCGGCGGAATTTCCAGGAGAACCTGCCATGTACCTCAGCCCTTGCGCCCTTCCCGCGCCGCTGCCGATCCCGGCTGGTGACGCATGTGCCGACGACCCGTCGCCGCCGACGCCACCCGTGGCCATCCAGGTCGAGGGAGACCCTCCCGATATCCGGCTGAAGTTCACCGAAGATGCCACCGGCTACGGCGTGACGGCGGAGCTCGAGGAGGCGTCCTCAGCCTTCGAAGTGGAGGCAGGGGGCCACCAGGTGTTCATCCACCTGGTCGAGGATCCCGCCAGGCCGGCCGGCGACGAGAAGATCCGGGTGCGGCAGGCCGTGCGCGGCACCATCGCGCTGTCCTTCGGGCAGCCCATCGACGCTTCCGCCTCCGTCGGGGAGTGCGACGACCGGCTGTTGCACCTCTCCCTGCGCAAGCACCTCAGGGCTGCACCTTGCGCACGCTGACCCGGCTGCCGTCTGCCACTGCGGCGGGCGGGTAGACCAGCACCCTGTCGCCCGGCGCCACGTCGCTGTGGATCCACGCCTGCGTGGCGTTGCGGGCGCCGATCTGTACCGGGGTCAGACGCGCCCGGCCGTCGCGCAGGACGAAGACGCCCATGCCCCCCGGGCCTTCCGGCGGGCCGGGCAGGGGGAACACCGCACCGACGGGGACCTGCACGGCGTCGTCGGTCGCCAGCGTCACGATGCGCACGCTGACGCGGTAGCCGTCGCCCAGGGTCTGCCACTGGTCCACGGGGCTGTCGATGTCGATCAGCACCTTCACGCGCTGCTCCTCCACGCCCAGCGCGGAGACCTTGGTGAAGGCCGCCGGCTCCACCAGCCGCACGCTGCCCTGCAGGGCCGGGGTGCCGCCCCAGCGCTCGATCGTCACCCGGCTGCCCGGGCGGGCCTGCAGGGCGTCGGTGGTCAGCAGTTCGGCCACCACCTCCATGTCGGCCGTGTCGCCCAGCTCGAGCAGGGGCGTGCCCAGGGCCACGGTCGTCTCGCTCGGCTGCAGGACGCGCAGGACGCGGCCGCCTGCCGGCGCGCGCAGCACGAAGTCGCGCTCCTTGCGATCGGCCCGGCGCACCGCGGCCAGCGCGGCGCGTGCCAGGTCCGCTTCGTGCAGGGCCACGTGGCGCTCCTCCTGGCCGGTCTTCAGCTCCTTGCGGGCCGCCAGCACGGCCAGGCGGTCCGCCCTCAGCTTGGACTCCGAGACGAAACCCTGCGTGGCCAGCTGCTCGCTGTGGCCGAGGTCGTCGAGGGCCCGGCGGAGGGTGACCTGGAGGGTCTCGATGCGGGCCTCGGCGCGCTGCACCTGGGCCTCGGCCGTCTCCACGCGGACTTGCTGCTCGTGCAGGGTCCGTTCGTCCAGCATGGGTGACAGTAGCGGCCGCAGGACGGCCACCACCGCCCCCGCGGCCACCGTGTCGCCCTCGCGCAGTTCCTGGCGCATGAGCTGGGCGGCCAGGGGCGCGGAGACGACGTAGCGGTTGCGCAGGCGGGTCTTGGCGTCCTCGTCAACGGTGGTCTCGAAGTGGCCCTGCGCGGCCGGGGCGGTCTCGACCTCCACCGGGCGCGGGGCGAAGGCCCAGGCGCTCAGGAGGAGGACGAGCGCGCCGGCACCGGCACCGTAGAGCCACACTTTGGTTCTTGTCATGGGTCAGTCTCTCGTTTTCAACGCGGCAACCAGGTCCAGGCGGTCGATGCGCCGCCGCACCACCAGGGCGCTGGCGGTCCCCGCCGCCAGGACCCACAGGGCCGACCAGGCGTAGGTCCGGGCGCGGATCACCACCGGGAAGGCGAACAGGTCGGACTGCAGGAGGCGCGTGATCAGCTCGGCCAGGCCCCAGCCCAGGACCATGCCCAGCGGCAGCGCCACCACGATGACGATCGCCAGCTCGCCCAGCAGCAGGCCGGAGACCTCCGCGCGGCTGAAGCCCAGGACGCGCAGGCTGGCCAGCTCCCAGGCCCGCTCGGCCAGGGCGATGCGGGCGTTGTTGTAGACCACGCCGACGGCGATGATGCAGGCGAAGACGTTGAGGATGGTGCTCATGATGCGCACGTTGCGGGCGCTGATCTCCTGCATGTTGCGCAGCATCGTGGCCTTGCTCCAGGCGCCGGCCGCGCGGGGCAGGGCCTTGCTGGCCTCCAGCACGCGGTCGTGCGCGCCGCGCTCGACGGCCAGCACGAAGCCGGTCGCCACGTCCCCCTCGCCCAGCAGGCGGTTCAGCTCGCGGCGGTCCATGTAGGCGTTGAGCCCCATCATCTCCCGCACCGTGCCGCTGAGCGGCACCTCCAGCGTGCGTTCGCGGCCTTCCAGGATCTCGATGCGCACCATGTCACCGGGCCGCAGGTCGAGCTTGTGGGCCAGGCGGTCGGTGAGCACCAGGCCGCGGCCCTCCAGCAGGGTCTCCTGTTGCGCCATGTCGATGACGCGGTACAGCACGGGCCGGGCGGCATAGCCTCGGATCATGCTGCGCTCGCGGCGGTGCCCGTGCACGAAGTTCACGGCCACGAAGCGCAGCGACTCCACGCCCGTCACGCCAGGCAGCCGCGCCAGCTCGCGGCGCACGCCCTCGTCGACCGCCTCCGTGGTCCACAGCGTCACGTCGCCGCGCAGCGAGAGCGTGAACTGGGTGTCGACGACCAGGTCGATGGCGTCGCGGAAGAAGCTGCCCATGATCACGATGGCCACGGCAGCGGCCACGCTGCCGGTGGTCAGGACGGTGCGCAGCGCCCGGCGCTCCATGTTGCGCAGGATCATGCGCAGCGCCGGGGCGATGCGCCGCACGCCCAGCCGCTCGAGCAGGGTGCGGCGGTAGCGCCCGGGGGCGGGCGGGCGCATCGCCTCGGCCGGAGGCAGCCGCACGGTGGCCAGGATGGCCTGCAGGGTGCCGGCCACGGCGGTCAGCACCGCCACGCCCGCGCCCAGCACCACCAGCCGGGCGGGGATGGCGTGCTCGAAGACCGGGAAGTGGAACAGGCCCGCGTACAGGCGGGTGAGCAGGCCGCCCAGCACGTCGCCCATGCCCACCCCCAGCACCAGGCCGGCCAGCACGATCAGCAGCACCAGCTTGAGGTAGTGCAGGCCGATCGAGAGGTCGGGGTAGCCCAGGGCCTTCAGGGTGGCGATCTGCTCGCGCTGGGTGGACACCAGCCGCGACACCACGACATTCAGCAGGAAGGCGGCCACGCCCAGGAAGATGGCGGGCAGCAGCGTGCCCATCACGTGCTGCTCCTTGATCTCGTTGTCGAGCATGGCGTGCGAGCTCTGCTGGGCACGCCCCAGCGCCTCGCGTCCGCCGAAGGGCGAGACCAGCCGCGCGACGGCGTCGCTCACCGCCTCCTCCGAGGCGCCCGGCGCCAGCTTCAGCGCCGCCTGGTTGAAGGCGCCTTCCATGTCGTAGGCGGCGGCCAGGGTGTCCTGGTCGATCCAGAAGATGCCGAAGCCGCGCTGGTCGGGCATGCCCCACAGGCCGGCGAAGATGAACTCGGGCGACAGCGCCGTGCCCACCATCACCAGCGTGTTGCGCCGGCCGTTGACGAGGGCGTGGAAGGTGGCGCCGGGGCGCAGCCCGTGGGCCTGGGCGAAGGCTTCGGAGACCAGCGCCTCCAGGGCGCCGTCGGAGCGAGTGCCCGCGCCGCCGGGAAAGCTGCCGCCGGCCAGCGTCACGCGGTTCAGGCGGGGCGGGTGGCGCGGGTCCAGGCCGATCAGGCGGCCCACGATGGGGTCGGCGCTGCCCGGCAGCTCGATGCGCACGATCTGCTCCACCGTGGTCTGCACGTCGGCCACACCCGGCACCTCGGCCAGCACGGCAGCCAGCGCGCGCGGCGCGCGCTTCATGCCCACGAACATGTCGGCGAAGTGGCCCGTGGCGTAGAAGCGGTCGCGGGCCAGGGCGAGCGAGTCCACGGCCGACAGGCTGGTGATGAAGCCGCCGATGCCGCTGGCCACCACCAGGGCGATGGTCAGGGCCTGGCTCCACAGGCGGCGCAGGTCGCGCAGCAGCTTGCGATCGAGGGTCTTCATGGGCGGCTCACCAGGACAGCTCCGAAGGCTGGCGCCTGGCCGCGTTGACCTCGATGCGCTGGACGCGCCCGTCGCCCAGGTAGACCACGCGATGGGCCATGCCGGCGATGGCGGCGTTGTGCGTGATGACCAGGACGGTCGTGCCGAGCTCCTGGTTGATCTGGGCGATGACCTGCAGCACCAGCTTGCCGGTCTGGTAGTCCAGCGCGCCGGTGGGTTCGTCGCACAGCAGCACGCTGGGCCGCTTCACGATGGCCCGCGCGATCGCCACCCGCTGCTGCTCGCCGCCCGAGAGCTGGGCGGGGAAGTGGTGCTGCCGCGGCAGCAGCCCCACCAGCTCGACGGCACGCTCGATCGGCATCGGGTCCTCGGCGATCTCGGCCACCAGGGCGACGTTCTCGCGCACGGTCAGGCTGGGGATCAGGTTGTAGAACTGGAACACGAAGCCGACGTGGCGGCGCCGGTAGGCGGTGAGCTGGGCCTCGCTGGCCGCGCTCAGGTCTTCCTCGCCGAACAGGATCTTGCCGTCGGTCGGCGTGTCCAGCCCGCCGAGGATGTTCAGCAGGGTTGACTTGCCGCTGCCCGAAGGGCCGAGCAGGACGATGAACTCGCCCCGGGCGACGTCGATGTCCACGCCGCTCAGCGCCTTCACCTCGACCTCGCCGGCGCGGTAGGTCTTGGACAGGCCATGGACCTGGAAGATGACAGGGGCGGTGCGGGCCGGCGGGCGGGACGGCTCGTCCGGGGTCATGCGTCGATCGGGGCGCCGCCGGCCATGTAGGCGGCCCATTCGCTCCACCATTCCCGCCCCAGCGATTCGGTCATGCCCTGCCAAGTGAACAGGGACTGGATGGCGGCTTGCTGGGCACTGAACAGGGCATTGAAGTAGGTCAGGTAGCCTTCAAGGAAATCCGTCGGGTTGAAGGCCGGCAGCAGTGCGGGAGAGGCATCGGAGAAGGGCTGGGAGGACATGGCGGATGTTCCTGGCAGGGAGGGCGGGGGAGGCTTCCAGCGTAAGGCGTGGCGGGGAAAACGTCTTGACAAGGCGCAAATCCTGCACCGGGGCCATGCCTGTTCCGGGACGACACCCGCCTTGACGCAGCGCAAGGCCGGGCCCAACCCGGCGCCTCAGAATGAATCCATCGTGACTACCGAATGCCGTGCCATGTCCACTGTGTTGCCCTCGCGCCATCCCGCCGCCGACCTTGAGTTGAGAAGGCGCAAGCAGAAGATCGAAGCCCGGCTGGCGCAGCGCGCCGGCGAGTTGTCGAGCGAACTGGACCGCCAGCGCCACGGGCCGCTCGGCGAGGAGCGCGCGGGCAGCGGCCGTGACGAGCGGGCCAGCGAGTCCGAGCTGGCGACCGTCGTCGACGCCGAGGCGACGCGGGACCTGGAGGAGCTGCGCCAGATCGACCTGGCGCTGCAGCGCCTCGGGCAGGGGCTGTACGGGGTCTGCGCCGACTGCGGTGATCCGATCGCGCCCGCCCGCCTCGAGGTGCAACCCGCTGCGATCCGCTGCAGTGCCTGCCAGCGCCGTGCGGAAGCGACCACTCCGGTGCGCGGCTGATGCGGCGGCGCTGGGGTGCGCGCCGCTGGCTGCTGGTGATGGGATGGGCCCTGGCAGGGCTGGTCCCGGTGTGTGCGCCGGCAGCGTCGTGGCTGGACGCTGGGGGCCGTCCGAACGGCCCGGCCCGCGAGGCCCTGGAGATGCTCGCCAACGCGGCGCAGGAGGGGCTGGTGCCGCAGGACTACCAGGCTGCCGAGCTGGCCCGGCAGGCCGAGGCGCTGGGCCCGGCGGACGGGGCAGCGTCCCCGCCCGCGTCCCGCGCCGCGGCGTTCGAGCACACGCTGGACGCCGCGATGCGGCGCTACCTTCATGACCTGAGCGCGGGGCGGGTCGAGCCGCGGTCGCTGGGATGGCACATCGAGCGGCAGGCCCCTGACGTCGACGCCGTGCTGGAGGCCGCCGTCGCCGGGCAGCGGCTGGCGCAGGAGGCCGCTGCCTTGCGCCCCCGCTTCGCGCAATACGACCAGCTGCGTGCCGCGCTGGCCCGCTACCGCGCGTTGGAGGCTGACCCTGCGCTGCGCGAACCCCTGCCGGTCCCTCCAGGGCCTGCAGCGCTGCGCGAGGGCGAGGCCTACGTCGGGGCGGCTGCGCTGCGGCAGCGGCTGGTCGCCTTCGGTGACCTGCCGGCCGGGGCGGCGGCAGCGCCCGAACGCTATGACGGTGTCCTGGCCGACGGCGTGCGGCGGTTCCAGCGCCGCCATGGCCTGGAGGCTGACGGGATGCTCGGCCGCTCCACCCTGGCGGCACTGAACGTGCCGATGGGCGAGCGGGTGAGGCAGATCGAGTACGCGATGGAGCGCCTGCGCTGGCTGCCCGACCTGGCCGGCCGGCCCTTCATCGGCATCAACATCCCGATGTTCCGGCTCTGGGCCTGGGACCCGGGCCACCCCGAGGCCCGCATTGGGATGGGCGTGGTCGTCGGCAAGGCGCTGGACACACAGACCCCGGTGATGGCGGAGCAGATGCGCTACCTCGTCTTGCGACCCTACTGGGATGTGCCACGCTCGATCGTGCGCCACGAGGTGCTGCCTGCGCTGGCGCGCGATCCGCACTACCTGCAGCGCCATGGCATGGAGCTGGTGAAGGGGGAGGGGGCGCAGAGCCAGCCGGTCGAGGCTGGCGGCGAGGCCCTGGCCCTGCTGCGGCAAGGCGCGTTGCGCCTGCGCCAGCGTCCCGGCCCCGGGAACGCCCTCGGGCGGGTGAAGTTCATCTTCCCGAACAACGCCAACGTGTACCTGCACGACACCCCGGCCGTGGCGCTGTTCGGCCGCGCCCGGCGCGATTTCAGCCACGGCTGCGTGCGCGTGGCGGATCCGCTGGCCCTGGCCCGGTGGGTGCTGCGTGACCAGCCCGCCTGGACGACGCAACGCATCGAGGCCGAGATGGCGGCTGGCGGCGAGCCCCGGCGCGTGGACCTCACGCAGCCGATCCCCGTCATCCTGTTCTACATGACGGCCCTGGCCGATGCATCGGAGCCGGCCGGGATCCGGTTCGCGGCCGACCTGTACGGCCATGATGCGCGGCTGGGCGCGGCCCTGGCGGCCCGCCAGGGCCAGGTGGGCACCTTGTCTCAGGGGCTGTGAAGGAGGGTGGAAGGCCTGACCGCGTGTCGAAGAGCGCGCGGTCAATGCGCATTGGGATTGGCACTCGGTACGCAGCAGCCCCCACCCCTGCCCTCCCCCAGAGGGGGAGGGAGGTCCGCCCCTTCCCCCTCTGGGGGAAGGTTGGGATGGGGGCGCAACCTTCGCAGCGCGCCACCTGTTTCTGGTCCACGCATTTCGCCGCCCGCAGTGATTGCTGTGGGTGTTTCGTCTCACCAGGCACGCACCCGGCCGCAGTCCACGTGGACGAAGCTGGATGCCGGGTAGAAGCCCACGCCGCCGCCGCGCAGGGACAGCGCTGCGTCGCGCAGCCCGTCCAGGGCGACGTCCCCCAGGCGGAGGTCGATCGCCTGGCCGCGCATGTGCAGGCTGTCGGTGGCCACGCCGCTGCTGCGGCGTTGCAAGGCGGCATTCGTGTGAGGGGAGCGGTAGCCCGAGATGACCTCGAAGGCGCGCCGGCTGCCGGTGAGCCGGTGCAGCTCGTCGATCAGGTCGAGCAGGGCCGTGTCGATGGGGCCGACGTCGCCGGTGCGGAAATCGCGCAGCAGGTGGTTGATGGCGGCCAGCGCATCCGGCACGTAGCGCCCGGCCTGCACGTACTCCGCCGTCAGCTTCTCGCCGGTGTGGAGGTTGTCGAAGCGCAGTGCCCGCCAGGCGCGCTCGTCTGCGGCGGGCAGGGCGAGGCCCACGGTGGGGCGCAGTGCGCAGGCGCCGGCGAACGCGGCGACGAGGAAGCGGCGGCGAGGGGCGGAAGCTTGGCGCATGGCGGGGCCCGGGTTGTGGAGACGATGATGGGTCATATGAGGTGGGAAGGGATGAGGTTCAACCCGCATCCGCCTGGCGGCGCTTCGCATGCCGCAGCGTGCGCAGCGCCGCGGCATGGCCCGCCGCCAGGTTGGCGCGGATCGAGGGCCCGGAGAAGTCCAGGTCCTGCGAGGCGGGCATGCCGGCCGCGCTCTCGCGCACGATGCGCAGGATGTCCATCTCCGCCTCGGCGCCCATGAGCTCGATGTAGCGCGGGCGCCCGCGCAGCCGGGCGGCGGTGTCGGTGTCGATGTGGGACAGCAGGTCGTCCACCAGCTTGCGGAATTCCTGCGCCAGCTCGTGCTCGTGGCCCGTGCGGCGGACCCGTTCCGCATACACGATCTCGTCACGCCGCGTCAGCACCTCGGCCATGTCGAGCGGCAGGGGCTTGCGCTGGGCGAACAGGTCGACCACCAGGATGCGCTTGCCCGAGGCGCCGCAGCGCTCGACCACCTGCTCGAGCGGCGAATTGCTCACGATGCCGCCGTCCCAGTAGTGCCGGCCGTCCACGGGCGTCCAGGGCAGGCCGGGCGGCAGGCTGCCGCTGGCCAGCACGTGCTCGGGGCCGAGGTCGTCGACATAGCTGTCGAAGATCTTCAGCTCGCCGCTCTCCACCTGGACGGCGCTCATCAGGAGGCGGACCGGGCTGGTGCGCAGGCCCTTGAAGTCGACATACTTCTCCAGCAGACGCAGGGCGGGGGAGGTGTCGTAGAGCGAAGTCCACGCCGCTGGGTTGGGGTTCAGGAAGAAGCCGGGGGTCCACCAGCGTGGCACGAAGAACGTGGGGATGCCGAACATCATCGTGTGCAGCGAGGCCGCGAAGCGGCGCACGCGGTCGTCCGGCCAGGGTGGTGTGACCACCGACAGCTCCTGCCAGAAGGCTTCCAGCGCCTCGGCCGCGTGCCGGGGGTGCGAGGCGATGATGGCGCCGTTGAAGGCCCCGATCGACACGCCGGCCACGATGTCGGGGTGGATGCGCTGCTGCTCGAGCGCCTTGACCACGCCGGCCTCGAAGGCGCCGAGCGCACCGCCTCCCTGCAGGATCAGCACGGTCTGGCTCGGCACCCCGGCCAGCGAGAAGTCCGGCTGGGCCATGCGCGGACGCAGCTTCGAGACGTTGGTGCGATAGCGGATCAAGGCCTTGACCGACTGCGTCTCCGCAGCCGGCCGCCCGCAGGTGAACAGGGCACGGGGCACCTGGTCGCGCAGGTACATCACTGCCCAGGAACCGGTGCGGCTGTCGCCCAGCTCCACCCGGTCGTCGGCCCCCTCGACCATGCCCATGAACTGGAAGCGGACGTTGAAGACCTCCGAGTAGAACGCCGACACCTCGTCATAGGGAAAGCGGCCGCCGAGCATGTTGCGCGCCGCCAGCCGGCCCTGCTTGACTGCATGGTCCCAGTGCTCGACCCTGCGGTGCGTGTTGAAGACGGGGTCGAGGTAGCAGGCGGCGTCACCGGCGGCGAAGACGTCGGGCACGTTGGCGCGCAACAGCCGGTCGACGGTTACGCCGCCGTCGACCGCGATGCCGCTGCCCTGGAGGAACTCGACCTCGGGCTCGACCCCGATGCCCACCACCACGAAGTCGCAGGCGAGCTGCCCCGTGCGGCGCAGGCGCGCGCCCTCGACGTGCGCCTGCCCGACGAACTCGTCGACGTCGTCGGCGACGATCTCCACCCCGTGGGCCGCATACAGCGCGTCGAAGAAGCGGCTGATCGTGGCGTCGTGGAGGGTGTCGAAGAGGGCGTTGTGGTGCGCCAGGAGCGTCACCCGCACGCCCCGCTGGCACAGCGCGGAGGCGACCTCCATGCCGATGAAGCTGGCGCCGATCACCAGGGCATGCGTGCCGGCCACGGCGGCCTCGCGCAAAGCGGCGGCGTCCTCGAGGCGGCGCAGGGTGTGGATGCCCGCCAGGGCGGCGCCGGGCACGGCCAGCGTGACGGGCCGCGCACCGGTGGCGATCAGCAGCTTGCCGTAGGCGAGGGTCCCGGCCTGGTCCGTGACGACCTCGTGGGCCTGGGGGTCGACGGCCAGCGCGCGGGTGCCGCTGAACACCTGGATGCCGAGCTGGCGGTATTTTGTCTGCGTCAGGACGGGCGGCACCTCGATGCCGCGCAGCAGGTAGCTCTTGCTCAGGGCGGGGCGGTGGTAAGGCAGGTGAGGCTCCGCGCCGACGATGGCCACCGACCCGGTGGCCCCCTCGGCCCGCAGCATCTCGGCGGCGCTGGCGCTGGCCAGGCCTCCGCCCAACAGCAGGAAGTCGAATCGCTTGCGCATGGCTGGGCACCTTACGTCCTGCGCAAAAGCCCGCCTTGTCGCATGTCAATGGAAGTGGGCTGTGGGCATGTCTCAATCAGGGCTGGAATCGACAGGACGCCATGGACGAAAAACTGCCGGGATGGGACACGTGGACGACGCTGTGGCAGTGGGGCGTGGCCAGCGCCGAGGTCAACGCGGCGACCTGGGCCAGCCCTGCCACCTTGGCCGCGCTGCGCGCGCAGCGCCTGGCGCGGTTGCTGCAGGCTGCGCGCCGCTCGGCGCTGTACGCCAAGCTGCTGGGCGACGCGGACGTCGCCGGGGTGGCCCTGCAGTCGCTGCCGGTCATGCGCAAGGCGCAGCTGATGCGCCGCTTCGACGCGTGGGTCACCGACCCCGCCCTGACCTTGGAGCGGCTGCACCGCTTCGTGGCCGATCGCTCCTGCATCGGTGCGCCCCTGCTGGGGCGCTACGCCGTCTGGGAGAGCTCGGGCAGCAGCGGCAAGCCGGGCCTGTTCGTCCAGGACGAGCGGGCACTGGCGATCTACGATGCGCTGGAGGCCTGGCGGCGTCCGCTGCTGCGCCCCTGGCACCGGCTGCAGGACACCGGTGAGAAGACCGCTTTCGTGGGCGCCGTCAATGGCCACTTCGCCAGCGTCGTCTCGATCGAGCGGCTGCGTCGCCTGAACCCTTTGCTGAGCGAAGTCCTGCGCAGCATCTCCTTCCTCCAGCCGGTCGATCGCATGGTGGCCGAGCTGCTGGCCTGGCAGCCCTCGGTCTTGGCCACCTACCCGAGCGCGGCCGTGCTGCTGGCCGAGGAGAAGGCCGCGGGGCGTCTGCCGCTCACGCTGCGGGAGGTGTGGACGGGCGGCGAGCCGCTGTCGGCGGCGATGCGGCGCTTCATCAGTGAATCGTTCGGGTGCCCGGTGATCAGCAGCTACGGCGCCTCGGAGTTCATGGCCCTGGCCTGCGAATGCCACTGCGGCAGCCTGCACCTGAACAGCGACTGGGCCATCCTCGAGCCGGTGGACGCGCATGACCAGCCCGTGCCGGATGGCCAGGCCGGAGCCACCACCTTGCTGACCAACCTGGCCAACCACGTCCAGCCCGTGATCCGCTATGACCTGGGCGACCGGGTCGCCATCCACCCCGGCGGCGCCTGCCCTTGCGGCTCGGCCCGGCCCGTGTTGCAGGTGGAGGGACGCTGCGACGACGTGCTCCTGGTGGGGGTGCCCGCGGGGCGCCAGGTTCGGCTGCTGCCCCTGGCCTTGAGCACGGTGCTCGAGGAGGAGGCGGGGTTGTTCGACTTCCAGCTCGTCCAGCGCGGGCCATGCGAGCTCATGCTGCGCACCGGTCTGGAGGGCGCGGCAGGCCAGGCAGCCTTGCGTCGAGGGGTGGTCGCGCTCGCGGGCTTCCTGGCGCAGCAGGGCGCTTTGCACGTGAGGGTGCATGGCGATGGCCATCCCCCGCAGCGTGCGGGGCGCAGCGGCAAGGTCAAGCGCGTGGTGGCGTTGGCGGAGAGGGGAGGCAGCCATGGGCCGGGCGCGCCCGCCGGCAGGAAGGCGGCATGGGCGTGAGAGACGCGGCTCGCTCTGTGGAGCTTTCCAGAATTCATACAGACGCCGCAGAGCATCCGTTCGCCCTGAGAATTCATACAGACGTCGCAGAGCATCCGTTCGTCCTGAGGTATCGAAGGATGCGAGGGCAGCGAGCTCACTGACTTCGCATCCTTCGATACCTCAGGACGAACGAGATTCCCATGGGAAAGCCCAATGAGCGGTGGATCAGACGCTCAGCGTTCCCCTAGCCCACGACCAACTCGTTGACGACCTGCGTCACACCCGGCGCCTGCCAGGCCACGCCCTGGGCCGCGTCGCGTTCATGCCAGGAGTTGACCTTGCCGCGCAGGATCACCTTCGATCCGTCGACCTGGATGGCCATGCGCTCGACTTCGCGCTCGACCTGGCGTTTCAGCGCGTCGACGATGCGTCGCTGCAGATCGGAGGGGACGACGCGGGGCCTCAGCGTGACCTGGTTGGTGATGCCCACCACCCCCTTGAGGGTCTGCAGGACCGATTCGACGCTCTTGCGTTGGTAGTCCCAGTCGACCTGACCCTGCAGGGTGATCCAGCCTTTGTCCACGGTCAGGGTGATCTTGCTGGCGGGCACCACCGTGTTCCAGGCCAGGGCGGTCTGTGCCGCGTTGGCCAGCTCGGTGTCGCTGCGCCGGTGGTCGCTCGACAGCCGGACGTCCAGCTCCAGGGCGATGGCCTTGACGCCGGTCACGCGGCGCAGGGCGCGCAGGATGGCCTGCTTCTCCGCCAGGGTGTCGATGTGCCCGCTCAAGGTCACGATGTGGTTCTTGACGGCCACGCCGATGGCCGTGGACTGGATGGCGGGATCCCAGGCCAGTTCAGCTTCCACGTCCTTCTTCAGTTCACTGTCAGTCTTGTCCATGATGATGGCCTTTCTGTCTGTTGCTCACTTACTTGCTTGCTCGGAGTCCTGCCGCGTCCTGCCGGCGGATGAAGACAACGGCGCAGGGCAGGCGCGGTGCAAGCAATCTATGCAAGGTGGCGGCGCACGCCTTGACATGGATCAGGCCAGCGGAACACCCAGTTGGGGCACCAGGACGGCCGCGCCTTTCACGGCCCCGCTGCGCAGGTCGGCCAGGGCCTCGTTGGCACGCTCCAGCGCATAGGGGCGCACCTCCACGCGCAGGGGCACTTCACTGGCGAACGCCAGGAACTCGGTGGCGTCCGCGCGGGTGAGGTTGGCCACCGACACCAGCTCGCGCTCGTTCCACAGCAGCTGGTAGGGGAAGGACGGGATGTCGCTCATGTGGATGCCGCCGCAGACGACGCGACCGCCCTTGCGCACGGCGGCCAGTGCCCGCGGCACCACCGCGCCGTCGGGCGCGAAGATGATGGCTGCGTCCAGGGGGCGCGGCGGCAAGGTGTCCGAGCCACCCGCCCAGGCCGCGCCCATCGTCATCGCGAAGGCCTGGGTCGCAGTGTCGCCGGGCCGGGTGAAGGCATGGACCTGCATGCCCTTGTGCCGTGCCACCTGGGTGACCAGGTGGGCCGCGGCGCCGAAGCCGTACAGGCCCAGCCGCTCGGCCGGGCCGGCCATGCGCAGCGCACGCCAGCCGATCAGCCCGGCGCACAGCAGGGGCGCCGCGTGCGCGGCATCCTGCGGCACGTGCAGCGGGTGGCAGAACGCTTCGTCTGCCACCACGTGCGTGGCAAAGCCGCCGTCGCGGCCATGGCCGGTGAACAGGGGCTCGTCGCACAGGTTCTCGTGCTCGTGGCGACATGCCCAGCAGTGGCCACAGGCATGGCCCAGCCAGGGAACGCCCACGCGTTCGCCCAGCTTGAGCCGGTGGGTGTTGGGCCCCAGTTGGTCGACCGTGCCCACGATCTCGTGCCCCGGCACCAGGGGCAGGTGCGCCAGCGGCAGTTCGCCATCGACGATGTGCAGGTCCGTGCGACAGACCGCGCAGGCCAGGATCCGCAGCCGGACCTCGCCCTCCCCGGGTTGCGGATCGGGGCGTTCCTGCAGCTGCAGGGGCTGCCCGGGGGCGAACAGAACCATGGCATGCATCGTGGGGTCTCCTGGGCAAGGCGTGGCCCGCCTTGCCGCAAGGCCTCGGTTGCGCAGGCGGGCCGGGGGATCGATGAGGCCACAGGCCAGTCTAGGAAGGGCCTGTGCACCGGGTTTGCGCTCCGTCAACAAAGCGGCAGCCGGGGGGCATTGATCTGCGTCAGGCGTGCCGGGCCGCTCAGCCGCGACACTGGCGTGTGAGACCGCGTCACCCTGTTCGGACCATTCTCTTCATTACCCCGCATCAAGCCGATGACCCCCACCCCCGTTCCCCCTTCCTCGAGCTGCCCCGACGACATCAGCCCCACGGGCCTGGACCGTGCGCTGCAAGCCCTGCTGGCCCACCTCACACGGGGCATCTCCCCGGCCTCGATCTTCAACGCCTACCTGGACTGGGGCATTCACCTGGGCATGTCGCCCGGCAAGCTCATCGAGCTGGGCCTGAAGGCGCAGCGCAAGGCCACGCGCCTGCTCCTGCATGCCTCGCACGGCGCGCTGGCCGAGGGGGCGCAGCCCTGCATCGAGCCCCTGCCGCAGGACCGGCGCTTCGAGTCGCCCGCCTGGCAGCAGTGGCCTTTCAACCTGGTCTACCAGTCCTTCCTCTTCACGCAGCAGTGGTTCCACAACGCCACGACCGGGGTCGACGGCGTCAGCGCCCACCACGAGCAGGTGGTGACGTTCTTCACCCGCCAGTGGCTGGACATGTTCTCGCCCTCGAACTTCCTGTGGACCAACCCCGAGGTGCTGGCGGAGACGGCCCGCAGCGGTGGCGCCAACCTCCTGCGCGGCGGTGTCAACCGCATGGAGGAGGCGCTGCGGCTCGTCAGCGGCCAGCCACCCCAGGCCATGCGGCAGTTCCGGCCGGGGCAGGAGGTGGCCATCACGCCCGGCAAGGTCGTCTTCCGCAATCACCTGATCGAGCTCATCCAGTACGCGCCGCGCACGCGCACCGTCCATCCCGAACCGGTGCTGCTGGTGCCCTCGTGGATCATGAAGTACTACATCCTCGATCTCTCGCCCGGCAATTCGCTCGTCAAGTACCTGGTCGACAAAGGCCACACCGTGTTCATCGTGTCGTGGAAGAACCCCGATGCCGGCGACCGCAACCTGGGCATGGAGGACTACCTCAAGGCTGGCGTCATGGCCGCGCTCGATGCAATCGGACGGATCGTGCCGAAGCGGCGCATCCATGCCACGGGGTACTGCCTGGGCGGCACCCTGATGGCGATCGCTGCGGCCTTCATGGCGCGCAGCGGTGACAAACGGCTCCAGTCGTTGACGCTGCTGGCGTCGCTGCTCGATTTCAACGAGCCCGGCGAGCTCGGCCTGTTCATCGACGAGAGCCAGCTGGCCTACCTCGACGCGCTAATGTCCGAACGGGGCTACCTCGACGGCAAGCAGATGGCCGGCGCCTTCGCGATGCTCAACTCCCGCGACCTGGTGTGGTCGCGCCTGCAGCGCGAGTACCTGATGGGTCACGCCACGCCTGTCAGCGACCTGACGGCCTGGAACGCCGATGCCACGCGCATGCCGTGGCGCCAGCATCACGAGTACCTGCACAGCCTCTACCTGCGCAACGACCTGGCCGAGGGGCGCTACCTCGTCGACGGCAAGCCGATCGCCTTGACCGACATCCGTGTGCCCGTGTTCGCGTTGGGGACGCGCAGGGACACCGTCTCGCCCTGGCACGCGGTCTACAAGGTGCATCTGCTGACCGACACCGAGGTGAGCTTCTGCCTGAGCACGGGGGGGCACAACGTTGGCATCGTGAACCCGCCGGGACCCGGTCCGGCGCGCAGCTACCAGTTGACGACGCACCGCGCGGGCGGGCATTTCATCGACGCCGACTCCTGGGCGGACACGGCCGCAGCCCACGAGGGATCGTGGTGGCCGGCCTGGGAACAGTGGCTGCATGGCAAGGAGGCGCGGCGCATAGCGCCGCCGCCGATGGGCGAACGAGGGGGCCGCTCGGCGGCGCCCCTGGATGACGCGCCCGGGCGCTACGTGCTGGTGAGGTGAGGCCCCTCGCGCAGGGAAGCCCCCGGCGGCTCAGTTGAGCGTGTGCATCAGCACGGCCTGGAGGATGAGCCGGCGGTTGTCCTTGGGCGAGCGGGTGGTGTCCAGCAGGTGGACCAGCGTGGCGCTCGGATGGCTGTCGCAGGCCAGGCCCAGGTAGATGGGCACGTCGGCCGCCTCGTCGATCTGCGCCACGATGTCGGCCGGGACATCCTGGAACTCCAGGGCGTCGTACAGCTGGCTCAGCAGAAGGGCGGTGCGCTGCAGCTTCTGCGGCGAGGCCATGCCCAGGTTGGGCCACACATGGGAGACGTGCGCACCCAGCTCGGTGGCACTGTCCCGGAAGAAGAGGGCGTCCACGCTCTCGCTCTCCTTGCAGACCAGGCCCAGCTTCTTGCCGCGCAGCAAGGAATGCAGGTTCCCGGCCTGGGCGGCCTGCCGCAGGACCATGGATTGCGCCAGGACCTGATGGACGTCGAGGGAGGCCAGGGGTTCGACGGAAAGGGCGGGGTGTCGGCTCAGGAACATGGTACCGCTTGCTCGGCGGGAGTTGCTGGAAGGCATGTGGCCGGTGCAGCTTAGCCGTGGCACCAGGCCAGGCTTTGACATGGGTCAAGGGGCTTTCCATTCGGATGGGATGGAGATCGCCACCTGTGCTTTTGATACACGGCGGACACAAAACATTGACACGCCGTTACCCACCGATGCGTGCCGTTGTTACTGAAGCGGCCTCTGCTCCCTAGCATTCCTCCATCCAAATCGCTCAGCCAAATACAAGGAGTTCTGACATGCTGAATGCCGTCACGCCGCCTGCTGCCGCCCTGCGCCCCGTACCGATGAGCCGGCCTGCCGGCCTGCCTTCGCGGCGTCCCGCTCCGCAGTTCCCGGAGAGCGAGACCAGCCGGCGGATCGCCCAGACCCTGGCGCTGCTGGCCGAGGTGCTGTCGCCGCAGCGGCGGGTGGTGCATGCGGGCGATGCGGTCTACCAGGTCGGCGAGAAGTTCACGCACCTGCACGTCCTGAACGCCGGGGTGGTGAAGATCGTGAACCTGATGGCCGACGGCCGCGAGCAGGTGGTCGGGCTCAAGCTGCGCGGCGACTGGCTCGGCTTCGACGGCATCGCCGGCGGCCAGCACTCCTGCGACGCCATCGCCATCGACACGGGCGAGGTCTGGTCGATCCGCTACGAGGCCCTGCTGGCCGCGGTGCCGCAGAACCCGCAGCTGCTGACGCTGCTGCATTCGGCGATGGGCCTCGAGATCGAGCGCGAGCGCGACTCCCTGACCTCCCTTTGCACGCTGCAAGCCGACGCGCGGGTGGCGGATTTCCTGCATCACTGGGCGCAAGCCCTGGCCCAGCGCGGCCTGCGCACCGACCAGATCACCTTGCGGATGACGCGGGCCGAGATCGGCAACTACCTCGGCCTGACCCTGGAGACGGTCAGCCGCGCCATGTCGCGCCTGGCGCGCTACAAGCTGATCTCCTTCCCGGAGAAGGGTCGCCGCGACATCCACATCCCCGTGCTGGAGGCCCTGGCTGCCTTCGTGCAGCAGGGGCTGGTGCCCGCCTCAGCGCCCATGACGCTCCAGTGAACAGGCTGCTGTCGCGCCCTCAGCCGAGCCTGTCCTCCTGCGGGGGGGCCAGCACGCGCATGATGGCCTGGGCCAGTTCGGCACGGCCGTAAGGCTTGCGCAGCAGTTCCCACGCGGGGGGGAAGTCACGCTCGGCGTCCAGCAGCTCGGAGGAGTAGCCGGACATCAGCAGGATGCCGAGCTTCGGGAAGCGGCGCTGGGCTTCCATGGCCAGCTGGGTGCCGCGCAGGCCCGGGCCGAGCGCGATGTCGGTCAGCAGCAGGTCGAACGCCGGGTTCTCCTGCGGGGCGAGGCTCAGCAGGGCTTCTTCACCGCTGCGCGTGGTGTGCACCTGGCAGCCCAGGGTCCCCAGGAACATCTGGACCACTTTGCGCACCTCCACATCGTCCTCCACCAGCAGCACCTTCAGGCCTGGCGGCACCCACTCGTCGGCGCGTGCCAGCGCCTCTTCCGGCGCAGGCCCCCGGCCATGCCGGGGCAGGTACAAGGTGACGGTGGTGCCGACCCCGGCCACGCTGTCGACGGTGATCGATCCCTTGGACTGCTTGACGAAGCCATAGACGGTGCTCAGACCCAGGCCGGTGCCGCGGCCGAGGTCCTTGGTGGTGAAGAAGGGTTCGAAGGCGCGCTTCCTGACCTCCTCCGTCATGCCGCAGCCGGTGTCGGAGATCGAGATGGCGACGAAGGGCCCGTCCGACACGCCCTGGGCCCTGTGCAGGCAGGGTGCGGTCTCGCACACCGTGCACTCGAAGCGCAGCAGGCCGCCCTCGGGCATGGCGTCGCGGGCGTTGATGGCGATGTTGAGCAGTGCCGACTCGAGCTGGCCCGGATCGGCCAGGAGCTGGGGGCTGTCGGGCGGAGGATCGAAGTGGATGCGGATGCGCTGGTCCAGCGTGCGCCGCAGCATGTCGGACAGGGAGATCAGCAGGGCGTTCGCATCCACCTGGGTCTGCTGCAGCACCTGGCGCCGGGAAAACGCCAGCAGCTTGCCGGTCAGGTCCGCGCCGCGCCGCGCAGCCCGCGCGGCGGCGCCGACCAGCTGCTGCACGTGGGGGTTGCCGGCCAGTGCCGGCAGGTCTTCAAGCACCTGCAGGTTGCCCTGGATGACGGTCAGCAGGTTGTTGAAGTCATGGGCGATGCCGCCTGTCAGCTGTCCCACGCTTTCCAGGCGCTGCGCATGCTTCAGGGCCTCCTCGGTCTGGGCGCGCTGCAGGCTGGTGGCCAGCAGGCTGGACAAGGCTTCCAGGAAACGTGTCTCGTCGTCGGCAAAGCGCCCGGGCTGGGCGCTGGCCACGCAGAGCAGGCCGATGACGCGGCCCTGGTCGGAGATCGGCACGGCCAGGGCGCTGCGCAGGCCCGCCTCGACCTCGGCGTGCGGCAGCGCGAATCGCTGCTCGATGTGGACGTCGTCCACCACCACGGGGCAGGCCTTGGACAGGACGAAGCCATGCAGCGCATCGGGCCGGTTGGGCAGGCGATCACCAACTGGGCAGGCCGGCTGCCCCGCCTTGCCGGCCAGGCGGAACTCGAGCCGGTTGCTCTCGAGCAGGAACACCTGCGCCATCTCGACCTGCAGGGCCTCGACGGCCAGCTCGCAGGCATGGTCCAGCAGCACATGGGGGTCACGCTCGTTGACGGCCGTGCGTCCCATCTGTGCGAGGTGTTCGCTGTAGCGCGCACGCTGCAGGGCCTGCCTGACGCGCGGGTAGGTGCCGACGTCGCGGATGGCCGCGATGACGAAGGGAACGCCCAGGCCCCGCAGCGGGCTCAGGGCAATCTCCACCATGACCTCACTGCCGTCCTTGCGCTTGGCCACCAAGTCCATCTGGGTGCCCATGGGCCGCGAGCGGGGTTGCCCGGCGTAGCTTTCGCGGAAGGCCGCATGGCGCGGGCGGATGCTGTCCGGCACCAGGTCGTCCACGTTCAAGGCCATCAGCTCCTCGATGGGGTAGCCCAGCATGGCCGAGGCCGAAGGATTGGCGAAGACGATGCGGCCGGCCTGGTCCACCAGCAGGAGGGAATCGGGGTAGGCCGCGAAGATGGACCGCCAGATGGCCTGTTCGTCGAGATCAGGCGGCAGGGCCGGCGAGGCTGCGGGGATGATGGGCGTCTCTGGCGGCATGAAGGGTCGTTCTCCCTGGGTGAACAGGTCCTGGCCACACCCCGGGTGTGGGCCTAGAGAGGGGTGACCGCGGCCACCATGATGTAGCCGGCGCCCCGCACCGACTTGATGATCTGCGGGCGGCCCGGGTCGGCCTCCAGCTTCTTGCGCAGGCGCCCGATCTGCACGTCGATCGTGCGATCGAAGGGGGCAGCCTCGCGGCCCCGCGTCTGCTCCAGCAGGAAGTCCCGCGACAGCACGTTGTTGGGATGCTCGGCAAAGGCCCGCAGCAGACTGAACTCCCCGTGGGTCAGGCTGACCTCCTCGCCATCGAGCGTGCACAGCCGGTGGGCGCCCATGTCCAGCTCCCAGCCCGCGAAGCGCAGCCGGGACCTTGGCGCAGGGACGGTGGGCAGGGCAGGTTCCCCGGCGGGGGTGAGACGGCGCAGGACGGCCTTGATGCGGGCCAGCAGTTCGCGCAGGTCGAAGGGCTTGGTGATGTAGTCGTCGGCCCCGATCTCCAGCCCCACCACCTTGTCGACCGGGTCGCCGCGGCCGGTGATGATCATCAGGCCGCAGTGCCATTGCTCGCGCAGGCGCTTGGCGATCGAGAAGCCGTCCTCGCCGGGCAGGCCGATGTCCAACAGCACGAGCGCCGGCGGGTCGGCATGCATCAGCTCGAACAGCGCGGGGCCGCGGTGCACCTGCGAGACGCGGTAGTTGTGGCCCTGGAGGTAGTGGGCCAGCAGCTGGGTGATGTCGGCCTCGTCGTCCAGAACGGCAATGTGGGGAAGCGAGGTGGACGAGGGCAGGGCGGGGCGGGTCATGCGGCACTCGGCGAAAAGGGCGCGGCGGGAGAAGGCGCAAGGTCGAGGTATTTGACGGCCGTCAAGTATCCCTCACCTTTGTGAACTACGATGCTTTGCCTCTAATCGCGACTTTTCACAAAGGAAATGCCATGCGCCGGTGGTTCTGGATTGCCATGTTCGCGGCCATGCTCGGATTGAGCGGCTGCGGCTACAACGCCCTGCAAAGCACGGACGAGCAGGTCAAGGCCAGTTGGTCCGAGGTGGTGAACCAGTACCAGCGGCGGGCCGACCTCATCCCCAACCTCGTCAACACGGTCAAGGGCGAGGCCAACTTCGAGCAGACGACCCTGACCCGTGTCATCGAGGCCCGAGCCAAGGCGACCTCGGTGCAGGTCACGCCCGCGACGGTCGATGATCCGCAGTCCCTGCGCCGCTTCCAGCAGGCGCAGGGCGAACTCTCGGGGGCCCTGTCGCGCCTGCTGGTGGTGTCCGAGAACTACCCGACGCTGCGCGCCAACCAGGCGTTTCGCGACCTGCAGGCGCAGCTCGAAGGCACGGAGAACCGCATCACCGTGGCCCGCAACCGCTACATCAAGGCCGTGCAGGACTACAACCTGACGGTGCGCTCCTTTCCCTCCAACCTGACCGCCATGGCCTTCGGCTACAAGGAGAAGGCCAACTTCACCGTGGACAACGAGAAGGAGATTTCCCGGCCGCCGGCGGTGAGCTTCGACGCGGCACCGGCAGCGGCAAGCGGCGCCTCCCGATGAAGACGGGCATGCCCCAGCCCGCGGGGCACGTTGGGGCTGTGTGGGCCTGGGTGGTGCTGGTCCTGCCGCTGCTGTGGGGCGGGGCCTTCTTGCCGACGTCGGCACGCGCCCAGGTGCCCGTGCCGGCGTTGAGCGGCCCGGTCGTCGACCAGACGAACACGCTCAGCGCGGCGCAGGCGGCCGCGCTGGCACAGCGCCTGGCGGACTTCGAGGCGCGCAAGGGCACCCAGGTCGCCGTGCTCATCGTGCCCTCCACCGCGCCGGAGCCCATCGAGCAGTACGCGCTGCGCGTGGCCGAAGCCTGGAAGCTGGGCCGCAAGCGGGTCGACGACGGCGCCATCCTCGTGATCGCCAAGAACGACCGCGCCCTGCGGATCGAGGTCGGCTATGGCCTGGAGGGCGCGCTCAACGATGCCACGGCCAAGCGCATCATCAGCGAGGTCATCGTCCCGCGCTTCCAGGCGCAGGACTTCGCCGGCGGGATCGCGGCGGGGGTCGACAAGATCCTGGCCGTGGTGGACGGCGAGCCCCTGCCGCCGCCCGCCCGGACCGGGGCCAAGGGCGCGCGGGACGAGGAGTCGCCGAACCTGCCCGCCGTCCTGCTGGTGGCCGTGGTCGCCGGCGGCGTGTTGCGCGCGGTGCTGGGCCGGCTGGCGGGCTCGCTGGCCACCGGGGGGCTGGTGGCGGCAGTGGCGTGGTGGCTGACCCACGCGCTGTTCTTCACTGTGTTGGCGGGAGGCCTGGCGGGGCTTTTCACCCTGATGGGCGGCATGGGCTGGCTGTCTTCGCGCGGTGCCTTCGACAGCCGCCGCGGCGGCGGTGGCGGATTCGGCGGTGGCGGCTTCAGCGGCGGTGGCGGCAGCTTCGGCGGCGGCGGCGCTTCGGGACGGTGGTGAGGCATGGAAGTGACCCGCATCCTCAGACACCTGGCCACGCCGCGCTGGCGGGTGCGGCGTGCTTTCCCGGAGACCACGCTGGACGCCATCGAGCAGACCATCCGGGCCGGTGAGGCACGCCACGGCGGCGAGCTGTGCTTCGTGGTGGAGGGGGCACTCGATGCCTTGTCACTGCTGCGGGGGCAGTCGGCCCGCGAACGGGCCCTGGAGCTGTTTTCCCACCTGCGCATCTGGGATACCGAGCGCAATGACGGCGTGCTGATCTACGTCCTGTGGGCCGACCGGCGGGTCGAGGTCATTGCCGACCGGCGCATCCATGCCCAGGCCGGCCCCGGTGCCTGGGAGGCGGTCTGCCGGCGCATGGAGGCGGCGTTTGCGGTCGGGGCGTTCCAGGCCGGCGCGATCGAGGGCATCCGCATGGTGGCGGCGCACCTGGAGCGCCACCATCCGGTCGCGGCGCACCGGCTCGACGAATTGCCCGACCGACCGATCGTCCTGTGAGGGCTCGCATGCCGATGCCTTGACGGACGTCAAGGCAACCAGGATCGTGTTTCCTAAGATGAGCTTTCCACTAACGAGGAGCCGCTCATGGAGAACGCCACCGCCGTGACCCCGCCGCCGCCCCTGTCGGATGCACAGGTTCGGGAACGGATCACGCGCAATCTCAGGCACATGGCCAAGGCCGCAGAACAATTGCTCGAGACGGCACAACACGCCGGACACGAGCAGCTGGGCGCGGCCCGCGACAAGCTCGAGGCGCAGTTGAAGGTGGCACGCTCGGAAGTCCTGCGTCTGGAGGGCAGTGCGTTGCGGCAGGCCCGGCGGGCGGCCCATGCCACCGACCATGCCCTGCATGAACACCCCTATGCCGCGGTCGGCGTGGCAGCCGGCGTGGGCCTGCTGCTGGGCCTGCTGATCGCACGGCGATGAGCGGACGAGGACGGCCCTCACCATGAAGATCCTCCTGCCTGTCGACGGCAGCAGCTACACCGCGCGCACGCTCGACTACCTGGCCACGCACGGCAAGAGCCTGGGCGGCCCCCATGCCTACACGGTCTTCACGGTCGTGCCTTCGGTTCCTCCGCATGCCGCGCGTTTCCTGAGCCGCGGCACCCTGGAGGCGTACTACCGCGAGCAGGCCGCGTTGGTGCTGGAGCCGGTCTGCAAGTTTGCCGAGCGGCAGGGCTGGCAGTTCGAGGCCCGCCATGACCACGGCCATGCGGCCCAGGGCATTGCCGAGCAGGTGCTGGCCAGCCCGCCCGACCTGATCGTGATGGGCACGCAGGGCCACACCGCGCTGGCCAGCCTGATCCTGGGCTCGGTGACCCAGGGGGTGCTGGCACGCTGCCAGGTGCCGGTGCTGCTGATCCGCTGAGGCCCTGGCCTGCGCTGTGGCCGTGGTTCTTCAGCCGATGGCGGCGCGCATGCGGCCTGCGCGTTCACGCGGGGCGGGGTGCGTGGACAGCCAGCTGCTGCCGCCCTTGCCGGAGAGCTGGTCGAGCTTCTCCAGGGCGGTGACGGCGGCCATGCGGTCGTAGCGGCGGCGCGAGAGGAACTGCATGGCGTAGTCGTCGGCCTCGTTCTCGTTGCTCTGCGAGTGCTGCGCAATCACCACCTGCGTGATGAGCCCGCCCAGCTCGGAGTTGGCCAGCGTGGCCACCTTGCTGTTGTTGGAGGCGCCGGCCGCGTCGCGGGCGGCATTGGCTGTCAGGGCCACCTGCATGCGCTTGCGGGTGTGGCCGGCGTTGACGTGGCCCATCTCGTGGCCGATGACGTAGCGCACCTCGTCGTCGGTCATCATGTCCAGCAGGCCGCTGTAGAGGCGGATGCTGCCGTCCGCCATCGCGAAGGCGTTGACCTCGTTCTTCAGGTAGACCTTGTAGTTGAGCGGCATGCCCTGGTCTTCCTTGGCATTGGCCGTCAGGGCGGTCAGGCGCCGGGTGTAGGCAGAGTCGGGCGGGGCGATGGTGGCCTGCGAGTCCGTGTAGGCGGCCATCTGCGCCGCGTAGGCGCGCACCTGCTCGTCGGTCAGCGTGGCGGCCTGGGCCGCTCCTTTGGCGGCATCGACCATGCCTCCGAGGTTCAAAGCGTGGGCAGAGCCCAGGGTCAGGGCGGCGGGCAGCCCCATCAAGATAAAACGGCGATCCATGAACATCCTTCCTTGAAAAACAAATCCGGGCGTGCGCCCCTGAGGGACGGCACGCCCTGGCGCCTTGCCGGAGCAAGGCGCCGGTATTGTCGGGGAAACCACTGCCCCGGCTTCAGGCGCCCAGCTTCACGATCCGCGAGGTCGAGGGCACGCCCCATTTGTCCACCACCGTCAGCAGGTAGAACCCCGGGGGCGCAAGGTGGGCCGCGGCGGGCAGCGTCACGGTCAGCGTGTTGGTGACCGGCTGGACGGCCATGGACAAGCCCAGGTGACGTTGCTCGGTGTTGTGGCTGTGCGTGGTCGAGCCCAGCTTGGTCAGGCTGACACGCGCCACGTTGGCCGCGTCGTTCACGCTCAGGCGGATGCTTTCGCCATGGCTGAAGCCGCTGCGGCCGTCGGTGACCGTGAAGGTGGGACGCTTGGCCGGTGCTGCGCCGTTGTAGAGGTAGGGGGGATGGTAGGCCTGGGCGTTGAGCTCGTTTTGCGGCCCCGGCGCGCCCCCACCCAGCGCCAGCACGCTCCCGTCAGGCAGGAGCATCGCGGCCGAGTGGTAGAGGCGGGGGCGCATCTGGCTGGCCACGGTCCGCCAGGTCTGGGTCTGGCGGCTCCACAACTCGGCGTGGTAGGCCACGCGGTCGTAGGTGTTGCCGTTGGCGGAGCCATTGACGGCCAGCACGTCACCTGTGGGCAAGAGCACCATCTCGGACCAGGACCGGGGTTGCGAGAGCTGGCCCGCGGCGGCCACGCTGGGCTTGTCGGTGAGCTTGTTGGTCTGCGGCAAGGTGACCCGCTGCGTGCGGCCATCATTGAGCTGCACCAGCACCTCATGGTCGGAGATCATGGCCACGGGGCGGTCCCAGGCGTGGGGGCCGACGCTGACACCGGTGTCGATGAGTTGACCCGCGCCGCGGTTGCCGTCGATCTCCAGGCGGTAGATGCGGCTGTTGTTGGTGGACAGCACCCACACGGCGCGTCCGCCGGCCTGCGTGGACCGGGTGACGAAGGCGCGAGGGTAGGCCCCGGTGAAGGCGTCGTTGCTGGCCGCGCCGGTCAAGGCTTTCCAGGTTCCCGTGGCGGGGCTGTAGACCTCCGGCGTGATCGAGATGCCGCCGTTGTCATCGTTGCCACCGAGGACCAGGATGTCGCCGTTGGACAGCACCGTCTGGCTCGCATACCAGCGTGCATAGCGCAAGGGCGTGCCGGCCTGCAGGGCGTTGGTGCTGGGGTCGAACACGCTCACCGAACGAATGCCGCGGTTGTAGCCCTTGTCGCGCGCGTCGCCGCCCGCCAGGAGCAGGCGCCCGTTGGGCAAGAGGCTCTGGCTGCTGCAGAACATGTCGGTGGCCAGGGTGTTGGGCAGGGTCAGGTGGGCGGCCATGCCGAGGCCCTGGGCAGGGTTCCAGACGTCGTAGATGAACTGGGCGCCCTGGACGCCGCTGCTGTCGGTGCCGTAGCTCATGAGCCGACCGTCCGGCAGCAGCGCGGCGTGCAGGCCGATCAGCGGCCAGCTGGCGACGTCGCCCCACCAGCCCTGGGTGCCGGCCTGGGGGGTGGGTGGCGCCACGGGCGCATGCAGGTCAGGGGTCGCGAAGTCGATGGCGGTGACCATGCCGCCGTCCCTGTTGCCTGGCTGCGTGGCCCGTCCCGCAAAGCCGAGGAAGGCGGGGTGCGGGTTGTGCAGGATGAAGGGGGTGGCGCCGCCCGTGCCCCCGTAGGGCCCGAAGCTGCGGCCTTCGGTCGTCCGCAAGCGCAGGCTGTCGATGGCCGCGCCGAGCCTGCCGCTCATCTCCTGCACGGCTTCGCCGGGGTGCAGCTCGATGCGGTGGCAGGTGTCGCCGGCACCAGGCAGCGCGCCATGGCGCGGCAGGGCTTGCGGTTGGGCGCGGTTGTAGAACGCCTGAACCGACCGGACCAAGGTCGTGTCGGGCCAGAGCTTGTTGACCCCCACGCAGACCTGGATAGCGTGGATATCCTGGCCCGCCGGCAGGGTGTCACGAAAGCCGCTGGCGCCGTAGTCGCCCGTGGCGGTGGGCGACAGGAGGCCGATGCGGTCGAGCCAGGCTCCGCTGCGGCCATACAGGCCGACGAAGCGCGCCGGGTTGGCCACGCTCTCGCTGAAGCCCTCTCCGCCCGGCCCGCCAAACGGCCCGATGCGGCGACCGCTGCTGGTGCGGTAGCCGACCGCGTCCACGTAGCTGCCGGCCCGGCCGAAGATCTCGGTGATGAACTCGCCATCCGCCAGGGTGGTGGTGTCACACGACTGGCCTGGCCATGGGCCGCCGTGCAGGGCGCGCGTGCCCTTGTTGGTCTGCAATTGGATGCTCTGGACGAAGGCATCAGAGCGCCAGCAGGTGGTGATGGCCTTGAGGGTCTCGTCTTCGTCCATGCGGTCGATGAAGGCCCCGCCGCCCGTGCCGCCCGTGGCCGGGTCGACCAAGCCCAGTTGCGTGACGATCAGTGCCTGGCTGTTCGGGTAGACACCCGTCAGGCCCTGGAAGCCACGGAAGCGGCCGTAGGGCCCGCCCGGGATGGTCATGCTGAAGGCCGGGCTCCTGGGGGTGCCACCATAGGGGCCGAACACCCGGCCTTGCGTGGTCGTGATGGTGAGGGTCTCGATGCCCTCACCCGCGGTGCCCGCGACACGCATGATCTGCTCGTTGTCGTTCAGGTGGAAACTGCGGCAGGTCCCGCCGCTGCCGCCTCGCCGGGGCAGGGTGCGCTGGTTGGTGGTCAGCGTGATGGCGTCGACCAGGTTGCCTGCACACACCTGCACGTCCGTGACGACCTCGGTGTCGTTGAGCACGTCGACGAACACCTGGCCTCGGAAAGTGCCCGCCAGCCTGTTGCTGACGGGGGTCAGGCCGTTGGCTTCCTGGCCTTCGGGCGTCTGGTTGTAGGCCTCGGCGCCCGTGGCGACTGGGTCCGCCGTGACGTTGGCGCCCGTCGCGTCGGCGTCTGTGGGAGATTGTCCGCCGCCACAGGCGCTCAGCACGATGGACAGCGATGCAAGGACAAGGCCGCGGCCTGGAGGCCTGGGCAGGGCATATCGGAAGGGAATGCGCATGGTTGGGTAAGTCGCCCGTCAAAACGGGTCTGGGGTTGCTGATGGGGTGAATCGCTCGGACAAACAACAAACAACAAACAACAAACAAAAAATGGACGGCACAGGCCATCGCCCCGGAGACCAAGTCCCCCGGGTGATGGGCTGGGCGGGCCGCTCAGGCGGCGATGTGGAGGGGAGGGGCGCCGGACAGGGGACGCGCGGGGGGCTGCAGGCCCAGGTCGATGCAGTCCTGCATGGCCTTGGCCAGGTGCTCGACGTGAGGGGGCTGCAACATGCTGCTGTGGCCGCCCGGAATGTCGATGGGGCGTACTTCGCCACGCACGCGGCGCGCCCAACCGAACAGGGGGTCCTTGTACTGATGGATGAAGGCTTCGTCCGCGGACGTGCCATCGCCCTGGGTGGCACGGAACAGCCACAGCGGGCCTTCGAGCTGCGTGGCGTGGGCGTGACCCAGCTCGGCGCAGGCATAGATCTGCCGCACGCTGAGCTGGCGCAGGAACGCGGGCGGCTGGAGGTCGCGGTCGAGGCACCAGCGCAGCATCCTGACCTGGCCCATGATGCGCAGTTTGCGCCACAGCGACAGGGCTTCGTAGGACAGGAAGTTGCGCAGCTTGCCGCTGGCCCGCGTGGTGACCCGGATCAGTGCCCGCGTCCAGGAGGCGCCCGTGTCGTCGCGCAGGCTGCCGGTGAACCGTTGCAGGCGCTCGCGCGCCACGCGGCCGCGTTGCACGACCGCTTCGCCGTCGGCCGCGTCCAGCAAGGCCAGCATGCCGACCTGCTCGCCTTGGGACTGCAGCAGGCAGGCCACCTCGAAGGCGATCACGCCACCCGCGCACAGGCCGGAGAGCAGGTAGGGGCCGTGGGGCTGGACGCTGCGGATCTTCTCGACGTGGTAGGCCGCCATCTCCGACACGCGGGTGTGCACCATCCCGATGCCGTCGGCCGCGCAAGGCTGCAGGCCGTAGATGGGATGGTCCGGGTGCAGGGCCAGGGCCAGGTTGCGGTAGAGCAGGGTCTCCCCGTCGCCATCGTGCACGAAGAACAGGGGCGGCCGGTCGCCCCCCTCGCGCAGGCAGACCAGGGTGTCGGTGGGCCCGGCAACGGCAGGGCCTTGCAGCCGTTGGGCAAGCTGGCGCAGGGTGGGCGCCTCGGCCAGGGTGGTCAGGGGCAGCTTGATCCCCAGTTCAGACTCGATGCGGGCCATGCATTGCAGGGCCATCAGGGAGCTGCCCCCCAGGGCGAAGAAATTGTCCTGCGGCCGCACCCGACCTTGCGGCGGCTGGAGCAGGTCTTGCCAGATGCGGGCAAGGGTCTCCTGGGCGCCGGTCGGCGTGCGCGCGGGCAGCGGCCCGGTGGGCGGCGCCTCGCTGGTGGTCGCCACCAGGCGCAGGGAGGGCACCTGGCGCGCGGGCAGCTGGCGCAACAGGGCTTGCACGGACTGCGCGGGGTCCTGGACGAGCCGCTCCAGCAGCGCCAGGAAGCGGTCCCGCAGCCAGGCCGCGGTGCTGGGCAGGAAGAGGCCCGCGTCGTAGTGGACGCCACCTTCGATGCCGTCTTCCAGCTCGACCAGCCACAGGTTGATGTCTTCGGTGGCGCCCTTGTGCATCAGCGGGATGCGGGTGTGGCGCAGCGCGCCCCAGGTGGAGGGCCGCTGCCGGGCATCCTGGAAGGAGTACATCGCCTGGTACAGGCGGGGGCTGTTGAAGGTCTGGGCCAGCAGCTCGAAGGGGACGTCCTGGTTCGCGAAGGCCTGCGTCACCTGCTGGCGCACGGATTTGATCCAGCCGGACGCGTCCAGGGCTGCGTCGAAGCGCAGCCGCAGCGGCAGCATGTTGTTGAAGAAGCCCATCACGGGGTCCAGCGACTCCAGGGGGCGGCCCCGCACGGGCAGCCCGATGCTGGGAATGTCGTCCTGCAGCCAGTCGGCCATGACCGCGGTGTAGGCGGCCAGGCAGACGATGCTCACGGTGCTGCCGGTCTGGCGCGCGAGTTCGCGCAGCCTGTCGGCCTGCGCCTGGGGGATGTGCATGAACTCGGTGGCGCCGCGGCCGCTGCTTCCCCGCTGGCGGGGGGTGTCGACGGGGGCTTGCCGGGGTTCGGGGGACAGGGCGATCTGGGCGCGCCAGAAGTCGATCTGGCTCCGGATCTCCTCGCTTCCCATCCAGGCGCGGTGCCACTCGCAAAAGTCGCCGAAGCTCACGCTCAGGGGCGCCAGGGGACAGGCTGTGCCCTGGCAGGCCGCTTCATAGAGCGCGGCCATCTCGGTGTAGAGCACGTCGAATGACCAGCCGTCCCAGATGATGTGGTGCGCCATGAAGAACAAGGCGTGTTCCGCGTCGGCGAGCTTGAACAGCCGGGCCTGGTAGAGCGGGCCGCGGGCCAGGTCGAAGGGCTGCTCGGCGAGGTTGGCCAGGCGTTCGGCCAGATGCTGCTCGCGTTGCCCGGCAGGGACGGCGGTGAGGTCTTCCAGCACGAGCGGGCCATGCGGATCCCGGGCCAGGACGCGCTGCACGTGCGCGTGGCCCTCGCGGACGATGCAGGTGCGCAGGGCGCTCTGGCGCTGCACCATGGTGGCGAACGCGCTCTGGAAGGCGGCGATGTCGAGGGGGCCGACCAGGCGGTGCGCCGACGGCGCGTTGTACAGGACGCGGCCCGGGCTCATCAACTCGACGAAGTGGATGCGCTCCTGCATCAGGGTCAGGGGGGCACGGCTGGCGTTGGCGCGGGCCAGCAGGGGGGCGCGGCGGGGCGTGTCGACTTCGCCGGCCTGCGCGATGACGCGGGCGAGCCGCGCCACCGTGGGCGCCTCGAACAGCACGCGCAGGTTGAGCTGCAGGCCCAGGTCGCGGTTGATCTGCGCCATCAGCCGGGCGGCCAGCAGGGAGTGGCCGCCCAGCGAGAAGAAGTCGTCGTCCACGCCCAGCCGGGTGACCTTCAGGACGTCTTGCATCGCCTGTGCCAGGCGGGTTTCCAGTGCGTCGCGCGGTGGCGTGACGCTGCGTGACTCAGCGTCGGGCTGCGCGGTGTTCGTGGGCGGCGGCAAGGCCTTGCGGTCGATCTTGCCGTTGGGCAGCAAGGGCAGGGCGTCGAGCAGCACGACGTGCTGCGGCAGCATGTAGTCCGGCAGTTGGGGCCGCAAGGCGTCGCGCAGCGCGGCTTCCGTCAGGGGCGCCGGGAGCGCGGGCTGGGCGACGACGTAGGCCACCAGGCGCACGTCGCCGGGGCTGTCTTCGCGGGCTGCGACCACGGTCCGGCCGACGCCCGGCAGGGCCGCCAGACGCGCTTCGATCTCCCCCAGCTCGATGCGGTAGCCGCGGATCTTGACCTGGTGGTCCATGCGGCCCAGGTGATCCAGGCTGCCGTCTTCGCGCCACCGTGCAAGGTCGCCGGTGCGGTACAGGCGCGCGCCGCGCGCTGTGGGGCGGAACGGGTCGCTCAGGAAGCGCTCGGCGCTCAACTCGGGACGGTGCAGGTAGCCCAGGGCGACGCCCAGCCCGCCGATGCACAGCTCCCCCTCCTGGCCGATGGCGCAGGGCTGCATGGCCTCGTCCAGGACCCAGACCTGGGTGTTGTCGATGGGGCGCCCGATGGTGATGGCCTGGGCGGGGTCCTGGATGCGGGACAGGGTCGACCAGACGGTGGTCTCGGTGGGGCCGTACATGTTCCACAGCTGCACGCCGGCGTTCAGCAGCCGTGCCGCCAGGGACGGGGGCAGGGGCTCGCCGCCGCACAGCGCGCGCAGCCCCCGCGCGGCGGTCCAGCCCGTGTCGAGCAGCATGTGCCAGGTGGTGGGCGTGGCCTGCATGACCGTGATCTCATGACTGGCCAGCAGGCGGCTCAGCGCCTCGCCGTCCATGGCGTCGTCGCGCTGGGCCAGCACCACCTGCGCGCCCACGGTCAGTGGCACGAACAACTCCAGCACGGCGATGTCGAACGAGAGGGTGGTCACCGCGAGCAGGCGGTCCCCGGCCTGCAGGCCGGGTTCGCGGCACATGCTGGCGATGAAGTTGCACACCGCCAGCTGCGGCACCACCACGCCCTTGGGGCGGCCCGTGGAGCCCGAGGTGTAGATCACGTAGGCCGCGGACGAGGCGCTCGGGCCGTGCACCGCGGGCAGGGCCTGGGTGCTGGCCGCGGCGAGTTCGGCCGCATCGTCGTCCATGCGCAGCTGCCGCTCGCGCGGCAGGCTGCTGAGCCCGGCGTGCGCGGCCTGCGTGATCACCAGCCCGAGCTGGGCATCGTCCGCCATGTCGCGCAACCGGGCCTGCGGGAACGCCGGGTCCAGGGGCACGTAGGCAGCCCCCACGTGCCAGACGCCCAGCAGCGCCGGCACCAGGTCCAGCCCGCGCCCCAGGCACACTCCGACCCGCTGCCCCGCGTCCACGCCCCGCGCGCGCAGGACGTGCGCCACGCGAAGGGCTCGCTCCCTCAGCTGGCGGTAGGTCAGGGACTGGCCCTGGGCCGTGAGGGCCACCGCGTCGGGGGTGGCCTCGGCCTGCCGGGCTATCCATTGCTCGACTCGGGCGTCTTCGGCCAGCGGCGTGTCGGTGGCATTCCACGCCCACAGGCGCGGGTCGACCGCCGGGGCGGCGGGGCGCTGAGCTTCAGCAGGCGTGAGCGTGCGGGCCGCGGCCCCGGTCAGGGGCGCCGTCAAGGGGCGGGCCAGCGCCTCCAGGTGCGCGCGCAAGTCGTCCAGCAGGCGCTGGGCGAGCGCGGGGCTGACGTACTCGCTGCCGTGGTGCAGGTCGAGCGTAAGGCCGTGGTCGGTCTCGTAGAAGTTGAAGAACAGCTCGTTCAGGATGCCGCGCTTGCGCCCCTCGTGCAGCTGCGCCTCCAGGGGGGCGTAGGCCGACAGGTTGACCTTGGGGTTGAGGTTGAAGTAGACCCTGCTCAGGGGCGCGCGGTCGCCCGTGCTGCGCAAGCCCAGGGCGCGTGCCACCGTGCCCTGGGTGATGACGGGCTGCTCCAGCGCATCGAGCAGTTCGCCCCGCACGCGCAGCAGCAGTTGCAGCGCGGTGTCCTGCGGCTCGCAGCGCAGGCGCAGGGGCAGGTCCAGCACCCCGTCGGCCATGAGCGGCCCGTGGCGGTCCAGGCTCTGGCTAGCGAAAGGGATGCTGACCACGAACTCCTGCTGCCCGCTGCGTTGGTGCAGCATGGCCGTGACGGCGGTCAGCAGCAGCTGGAACAAGGTGGCGCCGTGGGCGCGCGCCTGCTCGCGCAGCGGCTCGAGCAGGGACAGGGGCACGCTCATGCGCAGGGTGTCGCCGGCGTAGGTGCGGGTGGGGCCGGGCTGGCGGTCGCCCAGCGACAAGGGCGCGGGGGGCCGGTTCAGCACGCGCTCCCAGTGGCGCAGCGCCGCCTGGCCCTGCGGGCCCTGCATGCGGGCCTGCTCGGCCGCCGCGAAGGCCACGGGCGACTCCGCAGGAGGCCACTGCGGGGCCCTGCCCGCACAGCGGGCGCGGTAGGCTTCGGCCAGCTCGGCGTTGAACACGCTGGAGGCCCAGCCGTCGAACACCAGGTGGCTGGCCACCACATGCACCACCACCCGCTGATCGGCGAGGTGGACCAGGCTCACGGCCGCCAGGGGGGGACGCTCCAGCGCGAAGTCGCGGGTGCTGGCCTCGCTGGCGAAGCGGTCCAGCGCGCTGTCCGCGTCGGGCTGGTCGCGCAGATCGACCTCGGCGATGGGCACGCAGACCCCCTCCACGCGGCGCTGCACCGGCTCGACGCTGTCGAAGCCGATGCGAAAGGCGTCGTGGCGGGAGGTCACGTCATCCAGGGCCTGGCGCAGGGCGGGAAGGTCGACGGCGCCTTTCAGGCTCACGCAGAACGATTCGTTCAGCGCCACGCGCGCGGCGGGATCGAAGCTCGCCGCCAGCCAGCGCTCGGTCTGGCCGGGGCTGAGGGGGCCGCTGTCCGTCTTGGCAGGCGCGCGATCGCCCCCACCCCCACCACCCCCACCGGACGGGGGCGTGCCGGGCCGTGCGCTGATGAAGCCCTGCGCCATCAACTCGTCCAGCGATTGCACGAAGACCGCGATGATGCGGTCGATGTCCGCCTCGCTCATGGCCTCGGTCACGAAGTGGCCGAACTGCTCGTACAGGTGCAGGCCATGGAAGCGGGCCAGGTAGTAGAAGAGGCTGACGTGCTTGAGGTGGTCGTCCCAGCTCAGGCGCCACAGCGAGGCGCAGTGCACCGCCCGGACTGGCGCGCCCCGCTGCGCGAAGGCGCGGTTCAAGCCGTCCACCAGGCGCTGCGTGCGGCCATTGAGCTGGGCGTAGAGCGCGGGCCCGGCCGCCTTGATGTGGCTCAGCGTGGCGTGCGCCGCCGCCAGCGCGAGCGGGTGGCGCACGAAGGTGCCCGCGAAGTAGGTGACGCCGGCTTCGGGGTAGGAGTCATCGCCGTACTGCCAGTGCCCGCCGTCCAGGGCATCGAGCCACCGCGCGCTGCCCGCGATGGCCGCGAACGGCAGGCCCCCGCCGATGATCTTGCCGTAGGTGGCGATGTCCGCGCGCACGCCGTAGAAGGCTTGGGCGCCGCCGGGCGCCAGGCGGAAGCCCGTGACGACTTCGTCGAAGATCAGGGCGCAGCCGGCCTCGTCGGCGATCTCCCTCAGCGACTGCACGAAAGCACGGGGCTGCAGCGTGGGCAGCTTGTTCTGGACCGGCTCGATCATGATCGCGGCCAGCTCGTGCGCCCGCTGGCGCAGCACCTGCAGCGAGTCTTCACTGGCGTAGTCCAGCACGAGCACGTTCTCGACGGCGTTGGCCAGGATGCCGGGCGCGGCCGACAGCGAGCGCAGCTGCTTGGTGCCGCGCACGATCACCTCGTCGAAGATGCCGTGGTACGAGTTCGTGAAGATGGCGATCGTCTTGCGGCCGGTCACGGTGCGCGCGATGCGCATGGCGCCCATCACGGCTTCCGAGCCCGTGTTGCAGAAGCCCACCCGCGCCATGCCCGTGAATTCGCTGATGAGCGCGGCGACCTCGGCGGCCAGGGGATGCTGGGGCCCCACCTCCATGCCTCGGTCCAGCTGCGCATGCAGGGCCGCGATCACGCCCGGCGGCTGGTAGCCCAACAGGTTGGCGCCGAAGCACGACAGCAGGTCGATGTACGCATGGCCGTCGATGTCCCAGACCCGGGCGCCCTGCGAGCGCTCCACGACGATGGGGTAGACCAGGTCCTTCCACTGGGGATTGAAGCCGGTGACCACACGGGGGTCGGCCATGCGCTGGCGGTGCGCCTGGCTGAACGCCTTGGAGCGGCCGGTGCGCGCGTTGTAGCGGCCGATGAAGTCCTGCAGCCATTGGCGCTGCGCGGCGCTGAGCTGATCGTCGGTCTTGAGAGTCAGGCGCGGCGAGGCGCCGAAGGGCTGCGCCACCAGGGATTGCGTGCTGGCCGGTGCCTCGACGGGCGCGATGGGACCGGTGGGCGAGGCGGGGGGCGTCGGCTGCGCAGGGGCTGCCGAGGGCTTGACCAGGGCCTGCGGCTGGCCACCCAGCAACTGCAGCTGCTGCGACATCAGCTGCAGTTGCTGCTGGATCAGCTGCTGCACGCCGTCGCCTGCGTGCAGGGTGGCGGTGGGGAAGACCGCGGTGGGCTGCGGCGTGGGGACGCTCACGACGTCCTGTGCGGCGGCTGCCGGCGGCTGCGTGGGCGCTGGCAGGGGCGGGGCGGGCGGCGGGGCGAAGCGGTCGGGCGGCAGCTGCGCGTCGAGGAATTCCCCCAGTTTGCGGACGGTGTTGAGGTCTTCGAGCAATTGCCGCAATCGCAGCTTGATCCCGAAGATGCGCTCGAGCTCCAGGGTGGCCTGGGTCATGGACAGCGAATCCAGACCTTGCTCGACCAGGCTGGTGTCGGCTTGGAGATCGTCCGCCGGCAGGCCGGAGACCTCACTGAAGGCTTGGCGCAAGGCTTTTTCGAGCGCGTTTCTGCGTGACACGGTGGCAATCTCGGGGTGGGAAGAGGGGCCCTGGGGGGCAGGGGAAGCGGGGGCGGTGACAGGTGCGTGAAGTGCCGCGGGCTCGTGGCGGGGACGCGCGGCGAACCAGCAGCGTGTGCGCTCGAACGGGTAGGTGGGCAGCACGGCGCGACGCGTGTTGCGGGGGACCGGCCAACGCAGCGCCACGCCGGCACACCACACGCGCCCGACGGCCTGCAGCGCCAGGCGCATGGGCTCGCCGGGCTGACTGGCCGTGCCCAGCAGAGGGATGCCTTGAACGGCTGCATCGTCCTTGGGCTGACGGTGCTGGCGCAGCAGGGCGGTCAAGGCCTGGCCAGGGCCGACCTCGATCCACACCGTCGCGCCCATCGCCATCTCGGCCTGCACGGCCTGCGTGAAGTGGACCGGGGCGCGCACCTGCCGGGCCCAGTACTGCGGATCGGTGGCTTGCGCGGCGCTCAGCATGCTGCCGGTAACGCACGAGTACACAGGCACCCGGGGCGCGTGCAGTGGGATGCCGGCCAGGGCGCGCACGACCTGTGGCAAGGCGCCTTCCATCTGCCTGCTGTGGAAGGCATGGGAGACCCGCAGGCGCGTGTGCCCGATGCCGGCCCTGTCCAGCCTGGCCATCAAGGCCTCGATGGCCGCGCCAGGGCCCGCCACGACGCTCAGCCCGGGTGCATTGAACGCGGCGATCTCCGTGTCGGTGTCGAGCCAGGGCGCCAGCGTGTCCGCGCCGGCGCGCACGGCCAGCATGGCGCCGGGGGGCTGCACCGCCATCGCCTGGCCCCGGGCGACCACCGCCCGAAGGGCGTCGTCCACGGACATGACTCCAGCCCGGCAGGCCGCCACGTATTCACCGATGCTGTGGCCGATCATGGCGTCGGGCTGCACACCGAGGCTGTCCAGCCAGGTGGCCAGGGCATGTGACATCGCGAACAAGGCCGGCTGCGCGTACTGGGTCTGGGCCAGGCGCAGGCCGAGTTCGGTGTCCGCCGGATCGGCCGCCACCAGCCACGGCCGCATGTCGACGCCCAGGTGCGCTTCGATGCCCTGCAGGCAGGCGTCCAGCGCTTCGCGAAAGGCGGGGGCCTCGTCGTACAACTGGCGCGCCATGCCCGGGTGTTGCGCCCCCTGCCCGGGGAACATGAACACCACGCGCGGCTTCACCGGGGCCTGCATGCTGGCGCCTGCCTGCCGCAGGGCGGCGACGGCCTCCGCGCTGGTCCGGGCGACCACGCTCAGCCGGTGCGGCATGCGCTGGCGTCCACGCGTCAGGGTGGCCACCACGTCCGCCAAGGGCACGTGGGGATGACGCTCGATGTGATTGGCCAGGTCTCGTGCACGCCGTTGCGCCGCTGCGGGGCTGCGGGCCGACAGGGGCAGCATCCACCATCCCGGCGTCTCGGCGGACGTTTCCGCGGGCGCGAGGGAGGCAGCCAGCGGGGCTTCTTCCAGAATCACGTGTGCGTTGGTGCCTCCGACGCCAAACGAGCTGACGGCGGCGCGCCGCGCCTCCGTGCCACGCGGCCAGGCGGTGGGCTGCGCCACCACGCGAAACGGCGTCGACGGCAAGCCCAGGTGCGGGTTGGGCGCCTTGAAATGCAGGGTGTGGGGGATGGATTCCGTGTGCAAGGCCAGCGCGGCCTTGATCAGCCCGACCACGCCAGCCGCGGCCACCATGTGGCCCAGGTTGCCCTTCACCGATCCCAGGTGGCAGAACTGGGTGTCCGGCGTGTCCTGGCGCCACGCCCGGGTCAGCGCCGCGACCTCGATGGGGTCGCCGAGCACGGTGGCGGTGCCGTGGGCCTCGACATACCCGATGCTGCGGGCATTCACCCCGGCGTGGTCCAGCGCCATGCGCACGGCCTGCGCCTGCCCGCTGACGCTCGGCGCGGTGAAGCTCGCCTTGTCGCCGCCATCGTTGTTGAGGCCGACGCCCTTGATGACCGCATAGACGGTGTCCCCGTCCGCGAGGGCGTCGCGCAGGCGCTTGAGCACCACCACGGCGCCACCGCTGGAGAACACGGTGCCGCTGGCGCTGGCGTCAAAGGGGCGGCAATGGCCGTCGCTGGACTCCATCCCGCCGTCCACATGCAGATAGCCACTGGCCTGGGGCACGATGACGGTGGCACCACCCGCCAGGGCGACGTCGCATTGCCCGCTGGCCAGCGCATGCCAGGCTTGCGCCACCGCCACCAGCCCGGTCGAGCAGGCCGTGTGGACGCTGACCGCCGGGCCGTGCAAGTCCAGGCGATGCGCCACGCGCGTGGCGGCATAGTCCTTCTCGCTGGCCAGCATCGTGGCGAACTCGCCGGCTTGCTGGATCAGCTCGGGCTGCGCCTGGCGCAACGCCGGGGCGTAGGTGTTGTTGGCCGTGCCCAGGTACGTGCCCACCCGCAGCGGGGCCGCGCCGGGGTCCACGCCCGCGTGCTCCAGGCCCGTCCAGCACAACTCCAGCAGCAGGCGCTGCTGGGGGTCGAGCAGGGTGGCGTCCCGCTCCGTCAGGCCAAAGAAACCCAGGTCGAAGCCATCGGCGTCTTCCAGCACGCCGCGTGCCGCGACGAAGTTCGGCCGCTCGCGCAGGGCGGCGGGGACCGAGGCATCCAACTCGTCCGGACGGAAATGCCGGATCCCTTCGCGTCCCGCCATCAGGTTGTCCCAGAAGGCGCCCACATCGGCACCGCCCGGCACCCGCAGGGCCATGCCCACGATGGCCACGCCCTCGCCGGGGCCCGACGGTGGACGCGGGGCTTGCGGGCTGGCGGCCTCGGGGGCCAGGACCTCGCACAGGCCCCGCAGGGTGGGCCGGTCGTAGACATCGGCGACGCTCAAGGCCAGGCCCGCGGCCTGGGCCTGCGCGACGAAGCGAAGCACCATCAGCGAGCGTGCGCCCAGGTCGAACAGGTTCTGGTCGTCACCGAGCGTGGGCAGGCCCAGCAGGGTCTGCCAGAGGTGGCGCAGTTGCTCGATCGGCGGCGCCTGAGTGTCCAGGGCCTCCAGGGCCGCGGGCACAGGCAGGCCACGGCGATCGATCTTGCCGCTGGGCGTGGTGGGCAGCCGGCGCATCTGGACCCAGCGGGAGGGCACCATGTACTCCGGCAGAGCGGCCCGCAGGTGCTGGCGAAGGGCCGCTGCCAAGGCGGCCTCCAGGGGGCGTGCCGCAGGCCCTTCCACGGCCTCATCGGCTTTGTGCAGCACCAGGTGGGCCATCAGTTGGCGGCTGCCATCCACGGTGGGCGCCGTCACCACGGCGTCTTTCACCGCCTCATGCTTCATCAAGGCCAGCTCGATCTCGCCGGCTTCGATGCGAAAGCCGTCCACCTTCAGCTGCTGGTCGGCACGGCCCAGGTAAGTCAATACGCCGTCTGCGCCTTCCCGCACCAGGTCGCCCGTCTGGTACCAGCGTCCGCGCAGGCCCGGTGGGTCCTGGCGGAAGCGCTCGAGGGTCAGCCCAGGAGCGCCGAGATAGCCCTGGGCAAGGGTCTCTCCCCCAATCCACAGTGCCTGGCCCAGCTCGGGGGGATCCGCCTCCACGGCCAGCAAGGCCACGCGCACGTGGGGCAGCGGAACACCGATGGGCGGGATGTCCGGCCAGGTGTCCACGTCGCCATGCAGCTCATGCGCGGTGACCACGTGGGTCTCGGTGGGCCCATAGTGGTTGTGCAGGGCAGCCCCCGGCAGGCGGGCAAACAGGCGGCGGATGGCGGGGGTGACCTGCAATTGCTCACCCGCGCTGATCACGTCACGCAGGGTGCTGGGAACCGATTGCGCGGCTGCGTCGGCCAGCATCTGCAAGGCCACGAACGGGACAAAGAGGCGCTCGACGCGGTGTCGTTGCAAGGCGGCGTTGAGCAGCGCGGGGTCCCGCCGTTCGGCCTCGGACAACAGCACCAGGGTCCCGCCGCAGGCCAGGGTGGAGAAGATCTCCTGGAAGTGCACGTCGAAAGACAGTGGCGCAAACTGCAATGTGCGTGCGGGCTGGCCCAGCCGGGGATGCCTCGCGTGGAATTCGATCAGGTGCTGCAAGGGCAGCGACCCCATGGCCACCCCCTTGGGCATCCCGGTCGAACCTGATGTGAACAACACATAGGTCAGGTCGGCCTCGTCGTCGTCCATGCCCTCGGCGTCGGCCGTGGCGGGTGAGGCCAGGGTGGGCACTTCGCCGACCAATGCAACCAGGCTGGCCAAGGCCTCCGGAGAGCCCAGCACCGCGCGCACATTGGCCTGACCGAGCATGTGCCGCAAGCGCTCCGCAGGGTAGGCCAGGTCGAGCGGTACGTACGCCATGCCCGCTTGCACGGCCGCCAGGATCGCGATGATGCTGTGCGCAGACCGGTCTGCGGCAATCGCCACCCGCGCCCCTCGGGTCAGGCCGGCTGACTGGATTTGCAATACCAGGTCCGTGGTCTGGCGCCATAGTTCGGCGTAAGAAATGTGACTTCCGTCACATTCGATTGCCGATTGAGTGGGTACTCGCTCTGTGACTTCTGACAACAAAATCGACAAGCGTTTGAGCATGGAAACTGCGGGGTGGGGAAGGCAAAGTGGCGCGGAGTTTACGTTTCGATTCGTTTATTACGGTGCCCTCGAAATCCCCTAGGCGGGGGGTGGTGCATACACCGATGGCGCAACCGTGACGAACTGGCGCAATTCAAAAGAAATTCGAGCAGGGCCTGAGATTAGTTTCAGCTTCGGACCGCCTCAATGACACGTCCCGCCAACGGCTGACACCTTGCGCCAATCGCTTGGCCGGCGAAAAGCAGCCCTTCCACATGCCACACGCCGGCGCCTTCCTGCGCTCCGGATCCAGTCCGTTTCTCCCGGCGAACCTCCTGGAAGACGTTCGTGAGAAAGGGAGACTGGGCTGTCCGTCGAATGTCAGGCCTCCTATAATTTGGGAATAATTCTCATTCGCGCAGGGCGGTGCTGTCTCCGTTCTTCTTGCCCCTGCTTCGGCTTCCTTTCCTTTGTCTTTCAGGCTGCTCATGTCCCTGCAATCCTTGTTCTTGGCCGTTGGCCTGGCGTGCGGTCCGGTGCTGACCCAGGCTGCCACGCTCACGCCTGCTGCGGCGGTCGGCACCGCGGCGGCGCCCACGCCTGCGGCTGTCGTGGCGCATTACGCCGTTCTGGTGCACGCCACCTATGAAGACACGCTCGAGGCCAGCCGCGCCTTGCAGCGCGAGGTCACGGCCTTTGTGGCCCAGCCTTCCGCCGAGGGCTTGCAGGCAGCGCGGCGTGCCTGGCTGGCGGCCCGCGAGGTGTACGGCCAGAGCGAGGCCTTCCGCTTCTACGCCGGCCCGATCGACGACGCGAAGGGCCCTGAAGGCCGCATCAATGCCTGGCCGATGGACGAGTCCTACGTCGACAGCGTGCGCGACAAGCCGAACAGCGGGCTGGTCAACGACCGCCGCTTCACCATCGACAAGAAGAGCCTGGCCGCCCGCAATGAACGCGGCGGCGAGGAGAACATCGCTACCGGCTGGCATGCCATTGAGTTCCTGCTGTGGGGTCAGGACTTCAACGAGGCCGGGCCGGGTGACCGCAGCTTCGAGGACTTCGTCGACGGCAAGGCGCCCAACGCCGACCGCCGCCGCCAGTACCTGCGTGTCGTGACCGAGCTGCTGGTCGACGACCTGGGCAGCGTGACGCGTGCCTGGGCACCCGGGGTATCGACCAACTACCGGGCGCGCTTCGAGCGCGGCGGCCTGGAGTCGGTGCGCAAGATGCTGGTCGGCCTGGGTTCGCTGTCGCGCGGCGAGCTGGCCGGCGAGCGGCTCGAGGTCGCGCTCAACAGCCAGGACCAGGAGGACGAGCAGAGCTGCTTCTCGGACAACACCCACCGCGACGTGGTGAACGACGCGCTGGGCATCGAGAACGTCTGGCTGGGCCGCTACCGGCGCGTCGATGGCCGGGTGCTGGAGGGCCCCGGCCTGCGCGACCTGGTGGCCCAGGCGAACGCCGAGCTGGCCGAGCGCACGACGCGGCAGATCCGCGCCTCGGTGCAGGCGGCCGAGGCGATCCAGCCGCCCTTCGACCGCGAGATCGTGGGGGGCGTTGACGCCCCCGGCCGGCAGCGCGTGCAGCAGGTCATCGACAGCCTCGTGCAGCAGAGCAAGGACCTGGTGGCCTCGGCCAACGCGATCGGCATCACCCGGCTGACGCTGTCCAAGCCTTGATGGGCTCGCGAGGAGAACCGGCCGTGCGTCGCAGGCAGCGCCTTGTCCGCCGGGCTGCCCGGTGCGTCCTGGCGCTGGGGGCCGCCGCATGGGGTGCTGCCGCGGTTCCCGCACCCATGGCCGAGGGCGAGCCGGGCGGCCAGACCACCGTCTACGCGAATGGGCGCAATGCCTTTTCCTTCCCGGCAGCCAACCTGCCGGACGAGGAGCGCACGCGCTTCGCGATCGGCAATTCGTTCTTCCGCCGCAACTGGGTCGAGGCCCCGTCCTCGACCCAGGCCCGCGACGGCCTGGGGCCGCATTTCATCGCGCGCTCCTGCGGCGGCTGCCACGTGCAGGATGGCCGCGGTGAGCCGCCAGCGCGCGGGCCCCACCCCGAGCAGCCGGTGGGGCTGCTGATGCGCCTGTCGGTGCCAGGCACGCCGGACCCCCACGCCGGCGTGCGGCCCGAGCCGGTGTATGGCGACCAGTTCAACAACGCGGCGGTGCAGGGCGTGGCGCCCGAGGGCCGCGTCGTGATGCACTGGGAACCGCTGCCCGGCCGGTTCAAGGACGGCACGCCCTACACGCTGCACAAGCCCTCCTACAGTTTCGCGGACCTGGCCTATGGACCGATGGCCGCCGATGTGCTGGTCAGCCCGCGCATCGCGCCGCAGCTGATCGGCAGCGGTCTGCTCGAAGCCATCGCGGAAGAGGACATCGAGCGCAACGCGGCCGAGCAGGCGGCGCTGCCCGGGCCCATCAAGGGGCGGCCCAACCGCGTCTGGGATGCCTTCGCCGGGCGCGAGATGCTGGGCCGGCTGGGCTGGAAGGCCAACGTCGCCACGTTGGCGCACCAGACGGCGGGCGCCTTCCGCGGCGACATCGGCATCACGTCCAGCCGCTTTCCGGAGGAAGCCTGCACCCCGGCCCAGGCCGACTGCCTGCAGGCCCCGCGCGGCGCGCAGGGGCAGGGGCCCGAGATCGATGACAAGACCCTCGCCGACGTCATCTTCTACCAGGCGGTGCTGGCGCCCCCGGCCCGGCGCCGGCCCGACGATCCCCGCGTGCGGCAGGGCGAGCGCCTCTTCGAGGCGGCGCAGTGCGCGGTGTGCCACCGGCCGGCCTACGTCACCCAGGCGGGACCGTTTCCCGCCCTGAGCAGCCGCGCGCTCAACGGCCAGCCCATCCGGCCCTACACCGACCTGCTGCTGCACGACATGGGGCCCGAACTGGCCGACGGGCGGTCCGACTTCCTGGCCAGCGGAAGTCAGTGGCGCACCCCGCCGCTGTGGGGCATCGGCCTGATCCGCGAGGTCAACGGCCACACCCGGCTGCTGCACGACGGCCGCGCCGACGGTGTGATGGAGGCCATCCTCTGGCACGGCGGTGAGGCTGCGCCTGCCCGGCAGCAGGTGCTCCAGATGAGCCGTGCCCAGCGCGAGGCCCTGGTGCGCTTCGTGGAGTCGCTGTGAGGCGCCGAGCGGGCGTGGGTGGGCAGCACGGGAGTGAAGAGATGATCCGAAGCGAGGATGAAGTGCCGATGACGCAGAGCTGGATTTCCACGCCGACCCGGCGACAGTGGCTCGTGGCGGCGGGCGGGATGGCCGGCCTGGTGCTGGGTGGACCGCTTTGGGCGCAAGGCGGACGGTCGCGCAGGGACGTGCCGGCGTATGCACCCGCCGACATCGTGCACGGGCTGCATGCCTTCTGGAGCGTGCCGCGGGCCGAGGCCTTCACTGTCCGGACGCAAGCGCTGTTTGAGGCCCTGCGTGCGCTCGATGCGCTCGCGCCGTCCGGCGCGGCCTCGGCCCGCGCGGAACTGGAGGCGGCGCGGGTCGCATGGATCGTTGCCATGCTGGCCTGGGAACGCCTGTCGGCGGTGGGGCTGGGGCCCTTGGTGGAGCGACGCGTGGCGCGCCGGATCGATTTCGCCCCGGCCCGGCCATCCCTGATCGAGCACGCCATCCAGACCCAGCCGCAGGGACCGGCCGCCATGGAGCGCATCGGCACCCCGGCCAAGGGCCTGCCCGCGCTGGAGTGGCTGCTGTGGGTGCGGCCCGAAACACTGGCGCCTGGCTCGGCGGCAAGCCGTTATGCCGTCGAGGCTGCCGCCGCCTTGCTGCGCGAGGCCCAGGCCCTGCAGACCGGCTTCCAGGACTTGGCCACGCGCACCCTGTCCGACACGGGAGAGGCCGCCGCGGGTCTGGGCGAATTCGTGAACCAATGGGTGGGCGGGCTGGAGCGGCTGCGGTGGGCCCACATGGAAAAGCCCCTGCGCGCCCGCGGCACCGAGCTTCCACGCGCGGCCAGCGGCCAGACGGTGGACAGCTGGTCCGCGCAGTGGACCGCCCTGCGCGCACTGGCCGTGTGGGATCCGGAGGAGGGCCCCATGCCCTCGCCCGGCCACGGACTGGTGCCCCTGGAGAACTGCTTGCGTGCACGCAGGCTGACCGCGCATGCCGACGCCCTGGTGCAGCACGTGGGGCTGGTCACGCGCCGCTTGCAGGCCGTCCGGGGCACGCCCACCCTGGCGCGGGTGCAGGGGGCGACGCAGGCGATGGCGGTGCTCAGGCGCTGGGCCGAGACGCGGCTGGCCCCGGCGCTGGATGTGAGCCTGCAGTTCTCCGATGCCGATGGCGATTGACCCGCACCGCCGCGTGCTGCTGCTGGGCCTGGGCGCCTGGCCCTGGGCACCCGTGCTGGCGTCGACCGCCCGGGGCAGGACCCCGTGCCTGGCCGCCACCTGGCTGCGTGAGGGCCGCTACCAGGCCGGCTTCCTGCTGCCTGCGCGCGGCGCGTCCCCGCTGTCGCTGCGGGAGATCGGAGCGGTCGAGGTGCCCACGCGCGCGCATGGCGTGGCGCAGGCCGCCACGGGACACCTGCTGGCGGTGGCCCGCCGTCCGGGTGATTGGCTGCTGCGCTGGCGGGGCCCGGGGCATGCGCCGCAGTGGGGCTGGATCGAGCAGCCGCGCGCCTTCAACGGCCACGTCCTGGCCAGCCCCGATGGACAGCGGCTCTACACCACCGAGACCGACCTCGACAGCGGCGACGGCCTGGTGGGCGTGCGCGACGCCCTGACCCTGGAGAAGCTCGAGGAGTGGCCCACGCACGGGGCCGATCCGCACCAGCTGGCCTGGGACCGGCACCGGCCGGGCCACCTGCTCGTGGCCAACGGCGGCATCCGCACCTGGCCGGAGACCGGCCGCGTCAAGCGCGACCTCGACCGCATGGATGCCTCCCTGGTCCGGCTGGACGCCGCGACCGGCCGGCAGGCCGGTCTCTGGCGGCTGGATGACGCGCGGCTCAGCCTGCGCCACCTGGCCTGGGGGCGCGGTGAGTCCTGGGCCGTTCTGGGTGTGGCGCTGCAGGCCGAGCATGAGGACGCGGCGCAGCGCGCGCAGGCCCCCCTGCTGGCGCTGTTCGACGGTGAGCGCCTGGGCCTCGGTGAACCGGCGCCGCGTCCCTTGGCAGGCTATGGGGCCGACATTGCCTGCGAGGCGGACGGCTTCGTCGTCAGCTGCACACGCGCAGGTGGGCTGGCGCATTTTTCCGCCCAGGGGCAATGGCGGGGGTTCACGCCCCTGGATGAGGCGGGCGCGCTGGCCGGCGGGGAGGGCGCACCCTCATGGGCGGCGGGCGGCTCGCAGGTCCTGCAGTGGGAGGACGGCGCGCCCATGCGGTTCGGGCGGGCTGCGCCTTGGCGGATCGACAACCACTGGGTGCTGGCCTCGTAGGTCCGCCTGGCGGGCTGTCATCTCCGTCGCGTGAGGCCCAGGTCGTCCAGGATGCGCAGCAGGCTGTAGGGCGAGGACTCACCCTGATGGACCTCCAGCCAGTCCCAGCCACCCGCCTGGTTGGGGCGCAGGCACCAGGCCGTGTCTTCGTCGTGGCGCACGCCGACGCACAGCCAGTCCGTCGGGAAGCCGCCGGGTTCCTCGCCCGCAAAGCATCCGCCATGCACCAGCTCGTGGGTGGAGAACAAAGTGACGGCATCGTTCGCTTCCCTCCAGCCGTCATGCAACTCGAGGAAGGCGCGGTAATCGGGTGGAAGGGCCCTTCCACAGTGAGCCTCGAGGTCACGCAGGCCTGCTTCTGTGGCCGGTCCGGCGGGCGCAGGGGTGACGTGGCCCGTGAGGGCGGCGATCTTGTGGGCGATGCGCTGGCGGTGGACCGAGACTTCGTCATCCATGGCGGATCCTGGGTTTTTACGACAGGCAGGATGTTAAGGCCTGCGCCGATCCCGGCCTTCGGGCCCTGCACCTGGACATCTTGAAAGCAGCGTGAAAGCGCCTCGCCACACATGGACATGTCACAAACCGCCAGGCTGCTCCGTCTGCAGGAGATACCGCACACATGCCCCTCATGACGCCATCCACTTCAGCCCCCGTCGAACGCGCCCGGCGCTACCACCATGACCATGCCCACCGCCTGCGCGCGCTGGCCTACCGCATGCTTGGCTCGCGCGCCGAAGCCGAGGACATCGTCCAGGAGGCCTGGCTGCGCTGGTCGCAGGTGGACGAGGACAGCGTCCAGCATGCGGGTGCCTACCTCTCGCGCCTGGTGACCAACCTCTGCCTGGACAGGCTGGGCTCGGCGGCTGCGAGGCGCGAGCAGTACGTGGGGGTCTGGCTGCCTGAACCGATGCTGGACGAGGCGGTCGGCTGGTCACCGGGCCCGCAGGCGCAGGCCGAGTTCGCGCAGGACGTCTCCATGGCCTTCATGCTGGCGCTGGAGCGCCTGTCGCCACTGGAGCGCGCCGCGTTCCTGCTGCACGAGGTGTTCGAGCTGGATTTCGAAGAGATCGGGCAGCACCTGGCGCGCAGCCCGGCTGCGTGCCGGCAACTGGCCAGCCGCGCGCGCAGCCACGTCAAGGCCAACCACGCGCGCCGCGAGGTGACGCAGGAGGAGCACGAGCGTCTGTTGCGTGCCTTCAGCGAGGCGGTCCGTGACCTCGACGTGGCGGCCCTGGCCCGGGTGCTCACCGAGGATGCCTTGATGCTGGCCGACGGCGGGGGCAAGGCCAGTGCGGTGCCGCGCCCCCTGCGGGGTGGCGGGCTGGTCGCGAAGACCTTCATCGGCTTCGCGAAACTGCCGTCCAGCCGGGCCTGGCGCCTGGTCTCGGCACGCATCAATGGCTTGCCGGGCTGCCTCGTTGTCGATGACGCCAGTGCCCAGTTGGTGCAGACGATCGCGCTGGCACCTTCCGCCACCGAGCCTGGACGCATCGGTGCGCTCTACATCCAGCGCAATCCCGACAAGTTGCATGGCGTGCGGGTGGCGCTTGGCAACTGAATCTTTCCGAAACGATGTCACCCGCCGCAAGGCCAGGTCGTCTTGGGAGGGAGCGGCCCTTCGGGCCCCTTCCACCACCACGAGAGAGCCAATGACCATGCCCAGCCCCCACGACCCCCAACCCCGCCTGAACTTCCTTGCCCTATCACCCGAGCTGGTCGGCCGGCTCCAGGACTTCAGCGCCGCCATCGCCGAGAGCGGCCACCTGGAGCAAACCTTGTCCCACCTGGTGGACATCCGTGCCTCGCAGATGAACGGCTGCGCCTTCTGCCTGGACATGCATGTGAAGCAAGCCCGGCGCCACGGCGAGCGCGAGCTGCGCCTTCACCACGTGGCAATCTGGCGCGAATCGCCGCTGTTCACGCCCCAGGAGCGCGCGGCCCTGGCCTGGACCGAGGCGCTGACCCGGATTCCCCCGGCAGGCATCTCCGACGCGCTCTATGCCGAGCTGCGAGAGCAGTTCAGCGAGAAGGCGCTCTCGGCGCTGACATGTCGCGTGATGTGCATCAACGCCTGGAACCGCCTGAACGTGGCTTTTCGTACCATGCCGGGATCGCAGGACAAGGCCTTCGGCCTGGACAAGGCAGGCCTGGCCTGAGACGAGGTCCCGGAAAGCCTTCGCGGCGACTGCATCGCCCAGGACGCACAGGGGACGCCGTGCGTCCTGCGCGTCGAACATCGGTTCGGCCTGGGCGCACGGATAGACTGGCTGCCTTGCCGCTTGCGCTTCGCTGTCAAACCTCCCCATGGTGCTGCACTGGAAAATCGATCCCATCCTGGTTTCCATCGGGCCGTTGGCCATCCGGTGGTACGGCCTGCTCTTCGTCGGGGCGTTCTTCGCCGGACAAGCCATCGTCGCGCGCATCTTCCGCAGGGAGGGCATTCCGCCCGCCCATGCCGAGAAGCTCCTGCTGTATGCACTGTTCGGCACCATCATCGGCGCGCGTCTTGTCCACTGCCTGTTCTACGACCCCCAGTACTACCTCTCGCATCCCCTGGCCATCCTGCGCATCTGGGAGGGCGGGCTGGCCAGCCATGGCGGGGCGGTCGGTTTGTTGACAGGCCTGTGGCTGGGCGGCCGTGCCCTGCAGCCCCGCCTGCCGTTTCTCTGGCTGGTGGACCGGGTGTCCATCCCATCGGCGTTCGGTGCGGTGTTGATCCGCCTGGCCAACTTCGTCAACTCGGAGATCGTGGGCGTGCCCACCAGCGGCGGGTGGGGCGTGGTGTTCGATGCGATCGACCAGCACCCGCGCCACCCCGTGCAGCTTTACGAGGCTCTGGCCTACCTGCTGGTGTTTCTCGTCCTGGCGTCCGTCTACCGGCGCTGGGGAAAGGACACCCCGCGCGGCCTCCTGTTCGGAGGCTTCATGCTGCTCGTCTTCCTGGCGCGCATCGTTCTCGAATTCTTCAAGGTGCCCCAGGCGGCCTATGAAGCCGGCCAGCTGTTCAGCGTCGGCCAGTACCTCAGCCTGCCGTTCGTGCTGCTGGGCGCGGCGATGATCGCCGGCTCGCTCATGAGGACGAGGGCCCAGGCGCGGGCCAGCCTGTGAATGCCGACCCGGGCTGTCGTCGCGGCCCGCCCTCTCAAGCCGCGACGACCACGATGGACTGCGCTTCCTCGTGAGCGGCGGCGGCCATCCGGTTCAAGGCGAAGGGCGGCTCGGCATCTGACGCCGGCCGGCCCAGGAGGAGCTCCTCCAGCGGCGTGTCCGCATCATCGTCTGAGGCTTGCGAGGGCGGGGTGGCCAGTGCGGCCCCGACTTGCTGGGCCACCGTGAATGACCAGAACACATTGCGCAGGGAATCGTTGAACGCGCGGGTGGATTCCTGGTACAGGTCGAGCAGTGCCGCGCGCAGCGAGGGGTTGGCGTTCGAGTCAAGAGAGGGCAGGGCAAGCGAGGCAGACATGTCGGTTCTCCTGTGAAGTGAGGTGTGATTCATGGGAAAGACGTCTGGCACGTATCAACCGCAACGGCCGTGAGCCATGTTTTGGCATCCGGCGCGCCGGCCGGGTAGGCGCCTTCTTCAAGCGCGTGTCGGACAACTCCGCAGGCGGCCGGTGCCGCAGGGCACGGCGGCAGGCCTTACCATGCCGGGCAGCCACACAACCAACCGGAGATGACCCATGAAACACACGGGCAGCTGCCACTGCGGCAGGGTGTCTTTCGAAGTGGAGGGTGAGATCAAGGGGGCCCTGGCCTGCAACTGCTCCATCTGCCAGCGCAAGGGCTCGCTGCTGTGGTTCGTGCCCCGGGATGCGCTGCGGCTGCTGACGCCGGACGAAGCGGCCAGCACCTACCAGTTCAACAAGCACGTCATCAAGCACCGGTTCTGCCCGGTCTGCGGCATCCATCCCTACGGCGAGGGAACCGATCCCAAGGGCCACGCCATGGCGGCCATCAACATCCGCTGCCTCGAGGACATCGACCTGTCGGCGATCCCCGTGCAGCACTACGACGGACGCTCCCTTTGAGGTCGCCAGGAGCGCCAGCCTGTCCATGAAACTCCCGTGGAGCAACCCATCGCCGTCCGCACGCCGCCTTGTCGAGGAGGCCGGCACCCTCAGCCATGACCAGCGCTGGCACCGGATGTACGAACTCGGCCGGCAGTCGGTCGCGGACCCTGACCTGGCGCAGACCCTCCAGGCCCTGGCGCGCTCGGAAGTCCATCACGAGCGCTTGCTGGCCCTGATGTCGACGGCGGGGTCGCACGACGCGGGGATCGTCGCCACCCTGCTGGCCGATCCGTCGCAGTCCTTGGCGCTGCGGGCCACCCGGCAGGCCGCGCGGATCGTTCCCGACGACGTGCTGGCCGAGCGGATGCCCAGCCTGGCGCCACGCTGCGGCCGGATGCTGGCCCGCTGGCTGTGGCAGGCGGGCCGCGCCCGCGTCAACGACGCCGTCCATCCACGGCTTGCGAGAAGGGACCGCGACCACCTGCTGCCCTGGACCACCGAGGACTTCCTCGTCGCCCAGCTGGATGCCGACCAGGTCGCGTCGCTGGGCGCGGCCCAGTGGCAGGTCCTGGCCCGGCGCCTGCCCGTGCGGGTCCGCGACACGCTGGTCAGCGAACTCGAGCGGGCCGAGCCTGTCTCGCACGTCCTGCGCCTCGCGGTCAGGGCGGCCTTGAAGGGCCTCTTGCACCGGGATCGCGCCTGCGGCCTGGCCTTGCTGTCGGCCGCGGCCCGCCGGATGCCGATCGGGGACTTGCCGATGGCCCGCTACGCCGCGCACTTCCCCGACGCGATCGCCGGCCTCCTGCGTGAGCAGGCTGGCGCGCGCGCCAGCCTGTCGGCGCAGGTCCTGAAGCGCCTGGACCTGGACACCGTGCGCGCCCTGCTGACCAGCGACGCGCTGCCCAATGTGCATGCGGTCTTCCCGCGTCTTCACGTCGCCCAGCGCGTCGCGCTCTACCGCCTCGGCGGCGAGGCCTGGCGCGCGCCCAGCGGGGCGCTGCCCCTGGCCCTGGTGCGGGCCCTGCCGGGTGAACTCCGGCAGGCCGAGGCGCGCCGGGCCTTTGCGTCGCGCCTTCTGGAGACCGAACCGATGGCGCGGGTCGCCTACCTTGGCTGCCTGCCGTTCGAGGAGGCCTTGCGGCTGGCCCGGCCGTTCCTATCGCAACCCGAAGGCGAGTTGCGGGCCCAGGCCGTCGCCGCGGTCGTCCATGCCTGCCGGTTCGAGGCCGCCAGCCTGGGGGCCGCGCTCGACTTCTGCGTCGAGCGCGAGAACGAGCAGGATCCCGTGCGGCTCGCGATGTTCACGGCGCTGGCGGCCTTGCCCACCTCGCGCTGGGAGGCGGCTCACCTGCCGCACTTCGCCACTCTGATCGACGCCGCGCTGCGTGCACGCGACTGTTCCCCGCAGACCATGACGGCCGCGCTGCAGTGGCTGATGGGCATCCTTCCGGCCCATCCGGACTTCGTGGCCGAGACGCTGCCGCGCCTGATCGAGCGCCAGGGCGGCATCGGCCGGATCGGCGCGGACCACTGGGAGTCGCGCATCAGCGATGCTGACATGCAGCGCATCGCGGCACCGCTGATGGCGCTGCTCGAGACCTGGATCCAGCGCAACCGCAGTGGCGTCGCGGTGCAGCTGATCCTGGCCTTCGGCCGCCGTGCGCGGGCCGTGGCGCGCTTTGCCGACCTGCTTGTCGACCTGAGCGGCCACGCGCGCGCCGCCGAGGCCCGCTCGGGGCTGGCGGCGCTGGCGCGGCTGGGGCCGCCGAGCCGGGTCGGCGAGCTGATCCCCCGGCTGCTGGAGCGTGACCCCGGCTGGATCCAGGTCGACACCGTGGCCGTGCACCTGCACCGCCGACGCCAGGACCTGCTGACGCCCTTCCTGACCGCACGCAAGTTCGGCGGCCGCTTCGCGAGCGGCAGTGCCGCTTTCCTGCCCGGCTTCGAGGATGGCTTCATCCGCTGGAGCGCTGCCCAGCAGCAGTGCTATGCCGACGCGCTGCTCAAGATCCTGTCGAGCCCCAAGCGCAGCGCCTGGGAGCTCTACGGCACCGTGCGGCGGTACGCCGCCATGCCCTCGGTCGACCTCGGCCCCATCGTCGACCAGGCACGCCTGGACGCACGGGACGCGGCGCTGCGCGACAAGGCTTTGGAAGCGCTCGGGCGGGCAGATGGCGGCCGCGGGGTGCCCACCCTGATCCAGGCGCTCGACGATGCGCGCGCCCGCGTCGCCGTGTACGCCCTGCGGCGATCGGTGACGGCCATGCCGGCTGCGCAGGCGCTCGAGCTGGTCGGCCGTGTGCCGCGCCACAAGGTCACGGTGGCCAAGGAGATCGTCCGGCTTGCCGGCGAGCTGCAAAGCGAAGCCGCCTACGCGTTCCTGTCCGGCTTCCACGCCGACGCATCGCTGCACCCGGACGTGCGGATCGCCCTGTTGCGCGCCTACTGGAACTACCTCGACCGGCCGCAGAGCTGGGAGCGCCTGAACGCCGCCGCGACCGGCGAACAGCCGGCGCTGGCACGCGCCACCATCCGGGTGCCCCAGGTCGGCCTGACACCCGACGGCCAGCGTGCTTGGGGCAGGCACCTGGCGCTGCTGCTGCGGCATCCCGACGCGCTCATCCGCAAGGAGACCCTCGAGCGGCTGGTCGCGATGCCCCCGGCGCACGGCGAGCCGTCCCTGCAGGCGGCGCTGGTCGCGCAGCTCGAGGACGTCGACCCCGCCATGGTGGAACCCGCGGCCACCGTGCTGCTGGGCGTCTGCGCCCGCACTGCGGCGCCGGCGCTGGCGGCCTGCTTCGCGGCGGTCCAGCGGCCGTTGTCGCTGGTGGCCATCATCTCGGCCTACCAGCATGCACGGGACCAAGGCCGCACGGACCTCGCCGACTCTGCCAGCCTGCTCGTCGATGCGCTGGCCGCCCGGCGCTGGCATGCGGGCCAGGCGCTGCGCCTGGCGTTCTCGGTCCTGCCCTTGGACGCCAGCCTGGGGATCGCCCGGCGGTTCCAGGCGGACGGCCTCCTGCACGCGGGTGCGGTTACCGACGCCATCGAGGCGCTGGGACGGCTGGCACTGGGCCGTCCCGTGCCTGCCCTGGCCCTGTTGGAATCTTCGCTGGGTTCGCAGGCCGCGCCCGCTTTGCGCCGGATCGGCTTGGGCCTGCTGTGCGAACTGGCGGCGAAGGGGGGCTGGACGGACGAGGCGCGCCGCCGGCTGGCCGCTTACCGCGAGGACGCGGACGGGTGGGTGTCCGAGGCGGCGGACCTCGTCCGCTGTCCCGAGGGCGTGGCGATGCCGCCTGTTGTGGACTGACGCGGGGAGGCCGAGGGTGGCCTCTCCGGCGTCAGGCGTCTCCGCCAGGAGGCAGCGCGCTGGCGATCGACCAGTCCTGCGCATCGCAGCCGAACGCCGACGCCGGCAAGGCCAGGATGTGCTGTTCCCTGAGCAGTGCCGTCACGCGGCCCTTGACGCCGACCAGGTAGCCCTGTGTGGCGGGCAGCAGCTGCAGGCCCGCGGACTCCAGCCGTTGCACCATGGCCCTGCGATGAGCGTCGATGTGCTGGACCAGCAGGGCCGGAACGTCCGCATGCCGGAACAGCAACTGCGCGGCCTGGCCCAGGGTTTCCTGCGAAGCGGGCAGCTGCTGGAAGACCGGGGCGTACCGGTGCTTGTCCTGCACCGGCACGACAGCCACGCCGAACACGCGCTCATGCAGCCAGCCTTTGGAGAGCGAGTCGAGGTACAGCACCTGGTCGGTCTCGATCAGCCGCCGCATCAAAGCGTCCAGCGGCAGGCCGAACGCATAGACGCCATCCAGGATGAGCCGCCGCGCCGGGTCGGCGGCCAGCCAGCGCAGGGCGTCGTCCACGTCCTGCGCGTTCCAGGGCCGGCCTTGAAGCTTGAAAGGCGCCGGCAGCAGGAGCACCGACAACCGCGCCTGCGTGGCCTGGTGGAAGAGGGTGGAGAGCCGTTCCCCGGGGAACGTGGAGAAGCCCACCGCCTGCAGTCCTGCCTGCGAGGCGATCTGCCAGTACACAGGGTAGACATCCTGGGGCAGGCCCACACGCTGACCCTGGGCCGCGCAGAGCCCGAACAACAACCCGAGCGCGTGCCGCACGCCCTGGCACACCAGCGCGGTCTTCTCATAGGCCATCGGCACGCCGCGCAGCCCGCACCAGCGGCGCGCCAGGTCGCAGCGGTGGACTTTGCCCTCAGGCGCCTGGAGCTTCGGCCGCAGCGAGGCGTAGGCGCGTGCGATGCGGGTCTCGCACAGCAGGGCCGCATCGGGCCCTGCCTGGGCGACCTCTTGGCGCCATGCGAGGAATTCGCTGAAGCCCATGGCTTCGGGGACGTGGTTGGGGACGTTGGCAGGTTGTTCCATGCGGTGCCTCAGGGCAGGAAGACGGGGTTAAGGTCGACATGGCTCTGCCGGTCCTCCAGTGACACGAGGCAGGTGCCATCGGCCATCACGTTCCAGCTGCGTGCCACGCCATGGGTGCGTTCCCAGAAGAGGCTGGGCTCGGTGTAGGCCGCCACGCGGACCGGCTTGCCTTGCAGGACGCCGCCATACACAGGCGCGCCCCAAGGCAAGGTCGACTGGACTTGCAGGCCATGCCCTTGGGCCCACGCGTGGACCAGCGCCAGCGGCACCTGGTGGCGGGCGCTCCAGTCGTTGGCCTCACGGGCGTGGTAGACCGACTCCTGGCTGGTCGAGACATAGAGCTCTTTGAAACACACCTCGGCCACGTCATGGGAAAGTGCCCAGCGCACGTGCTCATCGATGGCCGCGACCGAATCGACCCCGCCACGCTGGAGCACGCAGACCAGCCGGAGTTGCAACCCCTGCAGCTGTGCCCTTTGGCGGGCCCACGCTTCCAACAGCCTGGGTGTCCCTGTCTTCAGGCGCATCAGGCGCTCGTTCACCGCCTCATCGGCGTGGTGGCGCGAGACGGCCAGCACCGACAAGCCCGCGTTCCGCAGCGCGGCCAGGCGGTGGGCCAGGGCCGCGTCGTCCAGCCGAGCCAATGCCACGCCGTTGGTGATCAGCACCACCTTGTCGAAGCGCGTGCTGCACACGCCGATGAGCCTCGACAGATCGTCCCAGCGCAGCAGGGTGGGCTCCCCGCCGCCGGTGATGACGGCGCGTTCGGCGCCGCGCGCATGGGCTGCCTGGACCCACGCCTCGACACGGGCCCAGTCCAGACGCCCCGACCGCTGCTCGGCCGACGCCGAGGCTTCTGAAAAACAGAAGGGACAGGCCGCCTGGCAGCCTTTGGCGATCGGCAGGAAGGACACACTGCGCGGCCGCAAGTCGCCATCGGCGTGGAACGCCGAGCGATGCAAGGCCAGTGACGCGGCCATGGCGTCTTCAAAGCTGATCGCATCGCCCAGATGCCCCTCGTCATCCAGGCTGCGAAGCCCCGACAGCGGAAGGTCGGCCGAGGGCCAGACGAGACCGATGCCATTGCGGAGGTTGGGTTGGAGCTGCTGGCCCGGCAGTGTGGCTTGCAGCGCCAGGAGCCGGTCCCCCGGGAGTCCCAGCTTGTCCAGCAGGCGCCTGGCTTTGGCGACACCGATCGCCAAGTCTTCGGCCGGCAGCAGGTAGAACGCGTTGGGATACGTGCTCTCAGGGATGGCGCTTTTCCGGTAGGCGCGCTGGTACTTGTCGTAAGCGCGCGCGAAGTTCGAAAGGACGGTGATGTGGTACAGCATGAGAGGGCGATCCGGCGAGGGGGCTTGGGCAGTGCATGGACGGTCGGTCGGCGTTGCCTGCATTCGATTGGTTGTACTATACAACTTTAATGGTGATGTCCAACCCGGTGCGCAGCAGCCCCCACCCCAGCCCTCCCCCAGCGGGGGAGGGAGCCTGCACCTTCCCCCGCTGGGGGAAGGTTGGGATGGAGGCGCAGCCTTCGCAGGCCGCCACCTGTTTCTCGCTGATGCCTTTCGCCGTCTGGCCGGATGGCCCGCCGCAGCGTTCAACCCCGCTGCGCGCGGCGCAGCAGGTAGGTGTCCATGATCCACCCGTGGGCCTGGCGTGCGGCCGTGCGCCGGCGGACGATGGCGTCGGCCACGTCCGTCAGCAGGCCGCTCTCGAGCAGCTGGTTCGGCATGCCGAGGTAGGCCCCCCACCAGATGTGGATGGCGTGGCCCGCGTCGGTGCCGGCCAGGCTGGTGAAGGCGCAGCCCCCGTCGAGCATGACGGCCACGGTGTCGACCGACGCCGGCCAGCCTTCTTCGCGCAGGCGCCGTCCGGTGGTGATGGTGACCGGCGCATTGAGTTCGTTCAGGGGGATCGCGTGGGCGGCGGTGAGGGCCTGCAGGGCCGTGATGCCCGGCACGACCGCGCAGCGCAGGCCAGGCAGGGTCTTCTTCAGGCGCTCGGCGATGCGCAGCGTGCTGTCGTAGAGGGAGGGGTCGCCCCAGACCAGCAGTGCCAGGCGGCCGCCCTGCGGCAGGTGCTCGGCGATGCAGGCCGCCCAGGCCTGTGCGATGGCGTCGTGCCAGCGCGCCACGGCGCCCGCATAGTCCGGGTCGTCGCCGTCGCGCTGCGGCATGTCGAACGGGACGATCCGGGTGTGCGGGTTGGTGATGACGCTGGCGCAGATGTCCTGGCGCAGCGCGGCCAGGTCGGCCTTGTCTTGGCCCTTGCGGGGAATCAGGATCAGGTCGGCCCCGTTCAGCGCGGCGATGCCCTGGCGGGTCAGGTGGTCCGGGTGGCCCGTGCCGATGCCGACCAGCGTGAGGTCGATCAGCATGCCGTGCCGTCCGGCGCAAAGCGTGGGTTGGGACCGACGGGGCGGTAGCGGCGGTCGTAGTCTTGCGCGTACAGGCGGCTGTCCTGGAATGTTTCGCTGCCCAGCGAGGGACCGACCAGGATCAGTGCGGTTCGCTCCAACCCGTCGCCCACGGCGGCCTCGATCGTGGACAGCGTGGCGCGCACCACGCGCTGGTCCGGCCAGCTCGCCCGCCAGACCACGGCCACGGGACACGCGGCGCCGTAGTGCGGCGTCAGCTCGGCCACCACGCGGTCCAGGACATGCACCGACAGGTGGATGGCCAGCAGCGCCCCCGTGGCCGCGAAGTTGGCCAGGGTTTCGCGGGGCGGCATCGCGGAGGCCCGGCCCGGGGTGCGCGTCAGCACCACCGACTGCGCCACGCCTGGCAAGGTCAGCTCCGTCTCCAGTGCCGCCGCGGCCGCGGCGAAGGCGGGCACGCCGGGTGTCACGGTGTAGGCGATGCCGGCGGCGCGCAGCAGGCGCAGCTGCTCGGCCATGGCCGACCACACCGACAGGTCGCCCGAGTGCAGCCGCGCCACGTCCTGCCCCAGGGCGTCCGCGGCACGGATCTCCTCGAAGATCTCCTCGAGCGACATGGACGCGGTGTTGACCCGCCGCGCACCCGGCGGGCAGTGCGCCAGCACGCCCTCGGGCACCAGCGAGCCTGCATACAGGCACACCGGGCAGGCCGCGATGAGGTCGCGGCCCCGCAGCGTCAGCAGATCAGGGGCCCCAGGGCCCGCGCCGATGAAGTGGACAGTCATGGGATCGATCCTTCCTCTGGGTTGTCTTGTGCGATGGCGGCTGTCGCCAGGCCGTCGTCCGAGATCCGGCGTGGCATCAGCAGGCGTGCCCCCGGCCCCGCGGCGGCCAGTGCCGCGGCCTCGGCCAGGCTGCGTGCGCCGTAGCGGGCCGGCACGCGGGCACGGAGCGTGGCGGGCTGCACCGCCAGCACCGACAGCGGCACGGCGATGATGGGCAAACCCCATTCGCCGGCCAGCTGGCGCAGGGCTGGTGCGCCGACCTTGTCCTCGGCGGTGGCCAGGGCAGTGAGACCCGCGGCGGCCTCGACCTGCAGTGCGTTGCGCAGCGAATCCACCGACGCGCCTGCGCGAAACCCCAGGCCGGCCACTTTCTTGTTCCGGGGCACCTTCGCCGTCCTCACAGCGTGACGCACCACTGGACCACCGGGCGCGGGCGTGTCCAGCTGCGCATCCGCCCCAGGGCGGCAGCGTGCGACAGCTCGATCCGCATCAGCTCGCCGCCATGCCGCGCATGCAGGTCCACCAGCAAGGCCTCGGTCTCCAGCGTCACGGCATTGACCACCAGGCGGCAGCCCGACGGGAGCGGCCATTCTTGCAGGGACGCGAACAGGGCCTGGTCAAAACCGCCGCCCACGAAGATCGCCTGCGGAGCGGTCAAGCCCGCCAGGGCTTGGGGCGCCGTGCCCTCGACCGTGACCACGCGCTCGTCCACGCCGAAGCGCGCCGCGTTGGCGCGGACCTGGGCCGCCCGCCCCGGCAGCCGCTCGATCGCGGTGGCGCGTCCCCCGGCCAGGCACCACTCGACCGAGACCGAGCCCGAGCCGGCGCCGATGTCCCACAGGTGCGCCCCCGGGGTGGGCCTCAAAGCCGCCAGTGTGAGCGCGCGCACGGGGGCCTTGGTGATCTGCCCGTCATGGATGAAGTCCGCCTCCGGCTGGCCCGCGCAGCGTGGCAGCCCCGGCGCGCCGGCGGCCTCGACGGCCACCGCCACGGGGGCAGCCACCTCCGACAGGTCGAAGCCCGCGGCGTGCGTGCGGCGGATCCGCTCGCGCGGGCCGCCCAGGGCCTCCAGCACCCACAGCGTGGAGGCGCCAAAGCCTTGCCCCACCAGCCAGCCGGCGAAGGCCTGCGCGGCCGCGCCATCGCGCACGAGACAGATCAGCCGGGCGCCCGCATGCAGGCTGCGGCGGGCCCGCTCGAACGGTGCGGCATGCAAGCCCAGGCAGCGGGTCTCCTCGATGCGCCAGCCCAGCCGGGCGGCCGCCAGGGAGAAGGTCGACGGCGCGGGATACGCCCGCCATTCGCCGGGCGACAGGTGGGGCGCCAGGCTGCCGCCGGCCCCGAACCAGAAGGGATCCCCCGACACCAGCACGGCCACGCGGCGCCCACGCCAGGCGAGCACGGGCGTGATGTCGAAGGGCACCGGCCAGGGCTGCGCCCGGCCGCCGGCCAGCGGGCCTGCCAGCGCGAGGTGGCGCGGGCTGCCGAAGACCACCTCGGCCTGCGCCAGCGCGGCGTGGCTTGCCGGCGTCAAGCCCGCCAGGCTATCCTCGCCGAGGCCAATCAGGGCCAGCCACGGGTCAACGATGTCCATGCCACGCATCCTCTTGCTGGGGGGAACCACCGAAGCCGGCGAACTGGCGCGGGCACTGGCCGCGGCCGCAATGGACGCGGTGTTCTCCTATGCGGGGCGCACGGCCTCGCCACTGCCCCAGCCGCTGCCGACGCGCGTAGGCGGCTTCGGCGGGGTGGCGGGGCTGCGGGACTGGCTGCGTGATCACGGAATCACCCACGTGGTCGACGCCACCCATCCCTTCGCAGCCCAGATGAGCCGCCACGTGGTGGAGGCCTGCGCCGAAGCCGGCGTGGCCACGCTGGCCTTCGAGCGCCCGGCCTGGTCGGCCCAGGCGGGCGATGACTGGCGGCATGTCCCCGATGCCGAGGCCGCCGCCGCTGCGCTGCCCGGCACGCCGGCCCGCGTGTTCCTGGCCATCGGCCGGCAGTCCCTGGCGGCCTTCGCCGCCCGTCCGCTGCACCACTACCTGCTGCGCCTGGTGGACGCGCCGGCACCCGGGCAGGTCCTGCCGCCGGATTGCACCGTGGTGCTGGCCCGCGGCCCCTTCACGGAGGCGGGCGACCGCGACCTGATGCAGGCCCATGGCATCACCCACGTGGTGGCCAAGAACGCCGGGGGTCGTGGCGCCGAGGCCAAGCTGGCCGCCGCGCGCGCGCTGCGCCTGCCGGTGATCCTGATCGAGCGGCCGGCCATGCCGCCGCAGCGCCGGGTGGTGGCCTCGCTGGCCGAGGTCATGGCATGGCTGGGCGCGCCGGTGGCTGCGACAGGTGGCGAGGACAGTGCTCACGGCGTCCGCTCCGCCGACCGGGGGGCATAGACGAAGCGGCCCACCCGGCGCGTGGCCGCGTTGCCCACCAGCACGACGGTGCGCATGTCGGCCATCTCGGCCGTGGCCTCGGCCAGCGTGACGGTGCGGATGTGCTCCTCGGGCGTGGACACGGCCCGGGCGAAGGTCACCAGGCGCTCATCGCCGCAGACCTGCCGCAGCAACGCCAGGACCCGCCTCAGCGTGTCCGGGCGGCTGGCCGAGCGTGGGTTGTAGAAGGCCATCGCGAAATCCGCCTCGGCGGCGGCGCGCACGCGGGCCTCGACCAGGGCGGCCGGCTTGAGGTTGTCGCTCAGGTTGATGGTGCAGAAATCATGGCCCAGCGGCGCGCCTGCCCGCGCGGCCGCTGCCAGCATGGCGGTGATGCCTGGCAGCACGCGGATGTCCAGGCCCAGCCACTCGGGCGCGTCTTCCAGCGCCTCGAAGACCGCGGAGGCCATGGCGAAGACGCCCGGATCGCCCGAGGAGACCAGGACCACCCGGCGTCCCTCGGCCGCCAGGGCGAGCGCGGTGCGCGCGCGCTGGACTTCCACGCGGTTGCCGGACGGGTGCCGGCGCAGGTCCTCGCGCGGCGCGACGCGGGCGACGTAGGGCGCGTAGCCCACGACGTCGCTGGCGGCGGCCAGCGCGGCCGTCACCTCCGGGGTCACCTGGTCCGGGTCGCCGGGCCCAAGGCCGGCGATGCACAGCCAGCCGGCCGGGGTCTGCATCTCGGTTTGCTTCACCTCATTCCCCCTCGGGCCGGCGGCCCTGGCCATGCACCAGGACGATGGCGAAGTATGGGCAGTCGGTGCCGTCGACCTGTGCCAGCGGAACCACCCGCTCGCCGGCCATGGTGCCGCGCTCGACCAGCCAGGCGGCATCGAGCCGCCCGGCGGAGGCCAGGGCCCGGCGCACCCGTGGCAGGTTGCGGCCCGTCTTCATGATGACCAGCGCGTCGCCGCCGCGCATGTGGCGCACGAGCTCGGCCTCGTCCAGCGTGCCCATCACCACCACCAGCACGTCGTCGCCCCAGGTGATGGGCATGCCGGTGGCCGTCCAGCAGCCCACCATGCCCGGGATGCCGGGGATCACCTGCACCTCGGCACGCCCTTGCAGGCGCACGTACAGGTGCATGAACGAGCCGTAGAAGAACGGGTCGCCCTCGCACAGCACCAGCACGTCCTGCGAACGGGCCAGCGTGGCCAGGCGCTCGGCCCATTCGTCGTAGAAGGCGGACAGGCAGGCGATGTAGGCCGGGCTGTCGAAGGGCAGCTCGGTCGTGACGGGGTACTCCATCGGGTACTCGACGACCTGCGCCGACAGCAGCCCGTCGACGATGCGGCGGGCCTGCCCGGGGCGGCCCTTCTTGCGGAAGTAAGCGACGTGCCGGGCCGCGCGGATCGCCCGGTCCGCGCGCACGCTCATCAGTTCTGGATCACCCGGGCCCAGGCCGGCACACACGATGCGGCCCATCAGATCTCGCTCACGCAGGCCAGGGCGTTGACGGCTGCGCAGGTGACCGCCGAGCCGCCCAGGCGTCCCTGCACGACGAGCGACGGGATCGAGCCTGCCGCCCGCAGGGCTTCCTTGGACTCGGCCGCGCCCACGAAGCCCACCGGGCAGCCGATGATCGCGGCGGGGCGTGGGCAGTCGGGATCCTCGAGCATGTTCAGCAATTGAAAGAGGGCGGTGGGCGCATTGCCGATGGCCACCACCGCGCCGGCCAGGTGGGGACGCCACAAGGCCAGCGCGGCCGCGCTGCGGGTGGTGGCCATGTCGCGTGCCAGTCCCGGCACTGCCGGGTCGTGGAGGGTGCACAGCACCTCGTTGGCGGCCGGCAGGCGCTTGCGGGTGATGCCTTCGCTGACCATGCGGGCGTCGCACAGGATGGGGGCACCGCCCGCCAGCGCGGCGCGCGCGGCCTGGACCATGCCGGGCGTGAACTGCACATGCGCCTCCAGCCCCACCAGGCCGCTCGCGTGGATCATGCGCACCACGACCGGTTCTTCCAGCGGGTCGAAGCGGGACAGCGCGGCCTCGGCGCGGATGATGGCGAAGGATTGGCGATAGATCGTGTCGCCGTCGGTTTCAAAGCGCTGCATGGGAACTCGTGAACAGGGAAGCCGCCCTGTCGGGGGACAAGGCGCGAAGGTCGGGAGGGGCGGCGGCCGTGCCGTGGCGGACCAGGTCGAAGCCGGCGGGGGTGGCCACCAGCGTGAGGCACGTGCCCGGGTGGGCGCAGCCCTTGGCACAGCCTGAGACGTGCAGCCGCGCGCCTGGGGGCAGGTGCGCGGCCAGTTGGCGGGCCAGCGGCCGCGTGGCCGCATGAGCCTGCGCGCAGCCGGGGGCGCCGGTGCAGGCGGCCACGCGCATCAGCGGATCGTCGGGGCGGGTGACCAGGCCGGCCAGCGCGGGCATGCGGGTGGCGCCCTCGACCAGCACCTGGCGCCAGGGCGTGAGGCGCAGCGGGCCCAGCGCGGCCAGGCCGGCCAGGGTGTCGGCGTGGAGTTGGCCGAACTCGCAGCCGACGAGCCATCCCCAGGGCCCTGGTCCGATGGCCGGCGGTGCCGCTGATGGGGCCGGGGCTGGCAGGGCCTGGAAGCGCGCTGGCGGCTGGCGGCCTGGCACACCCCGGGTGGTTGCGCACCAGCGGGCCAGCGCCAGGGCGGCAGGCACGGCGTCGCGGGGCGTGACCAGAGCGGCGCTGTCGAAGCCCTCGGCGCGCACGGCCAGCATCGGGCCAACGCCGCGTTCGAGGCGGACGTCCGCGCGGACACCGCGCAGGACCGCCTGCTCACCGAGGTCCACCGCAAAGCCGAACTTCGCTGGCAGCGCCGGCGCGTCGGGCGCGGCCAAGGCCTCGGCGAGGGCCTGGGCCAGTTCGCAGGTGCCGTCGCCCGCCGTCCAGAAGGGCGCGACGACGATGTTGCGCCGCGCCTCGGCCTGCACGCTGGAGTCGAGGAGCCCCAGTTGGTCCAGTCCTTCGAGCAGGGCGGGGTAGGCGGCTTCAGTGACGCCGCGCAGTTGCAGGTTCGCCCGGCTGGTCAGGTCGATCGTCCCGCTCCCGTGCCGGCTGGCCAGCAGGGCCAGGCCGTGCGCCTGCGCGGCCGTCAGGCGCCCGCCGTGGGGACGGACCCGCACCAGCAGGCCGTCGCCCGAGGCCATGGGGTGGAGTGCGCCGGGACACCAACCTTTGATCTGCGGTGTGCTCATGAACGGATCGGGGGGGGTGGGCGTGTGGGCGAAGGGCGGCATGCGGGCCTGCCCGGCCATCCTGCGGGGTGCGAAGGAGAGAGGTCAGGGAGCAAAGCATGAGACCCCTGTGAGGGGCCCCTGGGCAGCGGCGCAGTTTATCAGTCCACCGGGCTGGGCTGGCGTTCCCGGCAGCTTTCCAGCGGCACCTGAACAAATGGCACCATCCCGGCAATTCGAGGAGGAGGATGCGAGCATGGAAGTCAAGGATCTACCCACTCCCCTGTCGGAGTGGTTGCATGAGCCCGAGGTATTCGGCCTTCGCATCGAGCGGCTGTATGAGGATGCGCGAATGGGCTGTCCTTCGCGCATGCTCGGCTGGCTCGTGGCTGCGTACGAGATTGGCCTGACACAGTGCGGTGGTACGGACGAGCGCCAAAAAAATTGATCGCACAGTTCGGGTCGCTCAACGACCGTCCTTGACTTGAGGAGAGGGTGGACGAAGACGGCCGCCCCTGTGGGGAAATTGCCTCGGTGCACTTCGGCGGCGTGGCCACCGAGATGATCGCCTGTCCTCACGCGGGAGGGCGAAAGGGCCTACCGATGAACGCGACGGCACTGTACCAAGTCACGGCCGTGTGGCCACAGGTGCTGGCGGGCTGCGCCGCACTGGCGGGCTCGCAGGGCACGGTGCACGCGGCCTTCCGTGCCTCGGTCGCGGCCACCGCGGCGTCGCTCTGTTCCAGGGGCACGGCGCAGGTCGACCGGTACCGCGGACCGTGTCGGCGATGTTCAGCTGGAAGCGCAGGCTTGGCTGAAGGGTCAGGTCCAGGTCTGTGCCGGTTCCGCAACCATGATCGCCGCGATGTTCGACGTCCTGTGTGGCGGCAATCCGCACGCCGAGTCGCCAACAGACCTGTCATCTCTGGGCCCGGACTGGATCGACACGGCGCTGGAGACACTGGGTTTGCAAATGGCCTACCTGCTGGCCCTAGACCACCAGGCGGCTTGGGGTGCTTCCCTCCAGGGGAGCCCTGGCGAGTCATGGTTGCGCAACCCTGCAGCGCCCTGGTTGCGCCCGCTGAAGAGGATGCCCGACCGGCGGCCTGCCCATGCCAGACGACTTTTCCCGCGGGACGCGGTGCCCGGCTCGGTGGAACGGATGATCGCGGCGGCCGGCCGAGGGCTCGCCGCCGTGGAAGAAACTTTCACAGCACAGGCCGATCGGCTCAGGGTGGCTGGGGATGCTTTCTCCCAAGGACCACGCTCACGCTGACTGTCGGCGTCCCGGAGGTTCAGCGTCGGGCAGCGCGTCTGCGCCATGGCGTCTCCGGGGCATTTGCAGCAGAACATGTCGCGCTCGTGGCATCAAACCTCAAACCTCGCATGCCTCGCCGGGGCATCCACACCAGTCAACGCCTGGGCCAGTATCGTTGGTTCGTTGAGCGTACCTTCGCTTGGCAGGCTCGCTTACGGGGATCCCCTGCCATCGCTGCCAAGGGCAAGGAACGCAGGGCCCAGCGCTGCGGGCGTACCGAGCCTCCGGATCTGAGGCGGCAGTTTCATTTGCCTCAAGGCTTCGCTGCCGGTGTTGCAGGCGGGGGCATACGGCAGGGGTCGGGGAGGTTACCGATCACGTACACGAAAGAACGGCAGCTCCAGTAGCGCGCCTGTTCCGCGTCTTGCTCAACCCCGACGCCCTTTCGGTACATGAGGCTGAGATTGTGTTGGGCCGGCCGATGGCCCTGTTCGGCCGCAAGCCGGTACCAGTGCACGGCTTCCTTCTGATCGATGTCGACACCCTCGCCTTGGGCATACATGAGGCCCAGGTCGAACTGCGCCGGTGCCAGGCCGTGCTCTGCCGCCTTGCGCAGCCACACCAGGGCCTGCTGCTCGTCGCGGACGGGCTCATGGAGATAGAGGTTGCCGAGGTTTTGCTGGGCATTGGGAAAGCCCTGGAGGGCGGCCTTCAGGTGCCAGGCCAACGCCTGCCTGGCATCCTGCTTGACTCCTTCGCCGTTCCGATACATCACGCCGAGGTTGTCCTGCGCCGCGGCATGCCCCTGCGCCGCGGCCTTGCGATACCAACGCAGCGCTTCGGAGACGCGGTGGGCCACACCATTGCCCTGGTCGTACATCACGCCCAGGCTGAACTGGGCCTCCGCAAGTCCCTGGTTGGCGGCCTTGCGGTGCCATGCCACGGCCTGGCGAAAGTCCTGGTAGGGACTTTGTTGTGAATAGGCTCGGCCCAGGTGGTATTGGGCCTTGGCCAAGCCCTGGGCGGCAGCCTTGCCGAACCACTTCACCGCCTCTGAGAAATCGGCGGTGACGCCTTCGCCATTCAGCAAGGCGACGCCCAGCTGGTCCTGGGCGGGAGCGTCGCCTTGCTCGGCGGCCTTGCGCAACCAGCGCACGGACTCGGCAAAGTCCTGCTCGACGCCTTCGCCCTTGAAGTACATCCTGGCCAACAGGCGTTGCCCTCCGGCATGCCCCTGGTCGGCGGCTTTGCGGAACCAGGCCACGGCCTGCACCGGGTCGACGGGCGTACCGTCACCCTCGACATAGCGAAGACCCAGCGCGGACTGGGCTTCGGCATTGCCGGCATCGGCGGCTTGCTGCAGCAGTTCCAGCGAGGCTTTCTGCTCGGTGGCCGGTGCCGAAGCCGCATTCGCAGCCGCAGCCGCAGCCGCAGCCGGCCTGACAGGTGCTCCCCAGCTCTGTACGCCGAAGCAGGCGGCCGCCACGCCGATGATCCAAGCCTGTGCGCGCAGCCGCTTTCCCGACAGGATCTTGCGTTTGTTGTTCATGTCACATCACTACAAAAACAGGAAGTATCGGTCAGCGTTGCCGCCACCTGGGTACTGCAAAAAGGTCCTTAACCCCGTGATTTCTCGTTCGAGATGGGGGCGTCGATTCCGAGGTGGCTCCTGCCCGATGAGAATGAGACAACCACCTGGGATTGCTGGGGGCTGGTTGGTGGCGACAGCTACCTCCCGGGATCGACTCGTGACTCAAGGGGAGGTGAGGGGGCCGTCCTGCCTCAAGGGGGCGTAGACAGGAAGGCGGCCGTGAAAGCGTCGACGAAGTGCGGTGACCCTGCCAAGGTCAGCACGACGGTGTGCCACCCGCCGTCCTCGACGCTGAGCTGCAAGTCATGGTCCCAGTCCATCCCTTCGTCGACCGGGCCGTGTGTGTGAGGAAAATGCTTCCAGGCCCAGTCCAGCACCTGCTGGACTTCCGCCATCACCTCGGCCTGCTGGGCCGCCGAGGTGGAGGCCATGGCCTCCAAGGTTGTGACGAGGCCATCGTCGCTGCCGTCACTGAGTTCGAAGGTCAGGTAGCGCAGCGAGCAGCTCATTCGAACGGCGCGTCCTCGTGGGCCAGCCGGACTGGGGCCGGGCCTTGCCCGGCGTGGGCCTGAAGCTGGGCCTGCAACTGCGCCACCTGTTCGCGCAAGGCGGTGTTTTCGGCGGTGAGCGCTGCCAGGCGCTGCTGCAGGGTCTGCACGAACAACTCGGCGTCCGGCGTGGTCGGTGCCGGGGCGGCGGCGGGCTCATCCTGCGGCGCGGCCTCCTTGGCGGGCTTGTTGTTGCGTTGCCGGGATTCGCGCACGCGCTTGGCCGCCAGCTTCAGCTCGTCCTTGCCGACGGCAGCGGCAGCGATCTGTTCTTCGGTGGGCAAGGTGGCGACCGCGGCCGCGGCATTGATGGAGATTTCGCCGGCCTTGACGGCCGCCACCACTTCCGGAGCCGCCTGCTTGTGGATCTTCTCGATCAGCAGCACCTGTTTGCTGCTGAGGCGAGCCATCTTGGCCAGCGCCTCGCGGGTCTCCAGTGCCTCGGTCTTTGCGGTGCCAGCGGCCTCGGACGGGGAGGCCACCGGTGCGGCCTGGTCCTGCTGCGCCAGGTCGACCGTCCGGCGCGCGCTGCGCTCGGCCACGATCTCGCGCTTGCGCAAGGCCAGCACGCCGCGCTGGAAGTCGGAGATGCTGCGCCGGCCCAGGTGCTGGTCGATCATCCACAGCTTCACATCTTCGAGGGACTGGAAGCGCGTGTTCTGCACCGTCTGGAACGGCAGGTCATGCTTGCGGCAAATGCCATAGCGGTTGTGCCCGTCGACCAGCACGTCACCCCACAGCACGAGCGCGTCGCGGCAGCCCTCGGCCAGGATGCTGCGCTCCAGCGCCTGGTATTCGTCCTCGGTCAACGGGTCGATATAGGCTTTGAGTTCTTCGTTGACGACGATCATCTGGTCCATGCAGGTTGAATCCGGGCAGGTGCAACGGGGTGCGCATTGTAGGAGGAGGAAGAAAGTGTCTGACGCCCGGGGCTGGGCACCTTGCCGGCCTCGCCGTTCAGCTCAGGGCCTGGTGTTGCCCGCTTGGTCAGCACGATACGCAGCGTGCGCGGTGGCCATCTGTTTGGTGCAGCCGACATAGGCGGCAAGCTGACGCTGCGCAGTCTTCGGGACACGTCAACGTCTCGGTGTCGGGCAGCCAGCTCAAGCACGACTTCGCGAGCGGGGGCGAGCAGACGGTCATCCGCGCTCATCTTTCGCCGAGATGCGCGGATTTCCTCACCCAAATTCACCAAGTCAAGTTTGCGGCTGCGATATACGCAGCCTCCATCTGTCTGTCTTCCCTCCTGGTGGGGATGGCCGCTTTGAGCGGCAGGGCAGTACATTCCCGCCCCTGCAGTCAACCAGTAGTTCTCCTTTCACTCTCTTTCAGAAGGACTGGCATGGATTTGCATTCGATCGCGACCGGGATAGCTGGCTTGATGAAACAAGCCGCCATGATAGGTATTGCCTTGGGTTTCCTGTGGTTCGTCTATCGCACAGGATCTCTCTACTTACTTCGGCGCATGCTGCAGAAGATTTTTCTTCCGAACGTTGCTGCTCGCAGCCCCCAAGCTTGCGCGCTAAAGGCTGAAGAAGATGAGTTGAGATGGATTCAATTCATAACAGGCATCAAGTTCCGGTCAATTCAGCACTACCTCCAGTTGAAATCTTGGTTGTCGCAGCACGACGAGCATCATTCAACGATTGCCAGGATGGGAGGCTACTTTGATCTGGTACGCGTCCAACCTAAAAAACCCAACTTGTTTGATGCAGTCATCTGTCTTGCCCTCGCGATACTCATCCTCATCTTCGTCAGTGCATTCGCAAAGATTGCCGCGGAGGACGGTCTACTCATAAGACCATACGACTCTTCACCTTGGTACGCTGTCTCTCCCAAAAAGACAACCTCGATTTTCATGATCGCTGGTATCTTTTATGAAAAAGACAAGAAACCACGCAGGATGTCACCACAAACATGCACCTCATCACCTGCAGAGATTGAACAGCAAACCTCGATCCCCGCTCTTGATGCCGAATTCATCTGCATGGTCTATCGCGCCGAAGAATCCGAAGGTGCGCTAACAAAGGAAATCAAAAAACAGAGGAATGCATTTCTCGTCGTCATTGGGGCATTGATCGTCGCTGCAATTCCTGTGGTCGTCTGGATACGCCGCTGCAGTTATGCATTCAGTCTCCAAGACAGATTGAAGCGTCGTGCCATTGCATTGGCCTCTTCAGCGGCTCAACCCGCAGATCCGAAGCTACCCGGGACCTCCAACGCATCTTCTGGCACACAGCCGTTGCAGCGTTCCCCCGATGAGCTTCTCGAAGTTGAGCTGTGAATGGATGAGCTGTTCGAGCTGAGCGTGGTGGGAGCGCTCAGCAAGTTGCCGCCTGAACTCGTGCGGCGATCTCGATGTTGTAGGCCTTGACGGGGCGCTAGCGATTGTGCCGGCGACAGCCCGTGCAGGTCATGCAGTAATGCATCTCACCAGGATGCATCCAATCATTTAGAGATTGATGGATGAGTTGATGTTTGGCAGATGCCGACATGCCCACAGCCCCAATGAAATCGGGGCCAACTGGCGGAGAGGGTGGGATTCGAACCCACGTTACGGCATAACCGTAAACCGGATTTCGAGTCCGGCGCATTCGACCACTCTGCCACCTCTCCTGGTGCGGGTCTTGATTGGATAAGCGCAGGATTCTACTTCAGGTTGCGCCGATTTCTCGGCGCCCCCAAGCGCCACCTCGCAGTGCCTGCCACCGATCAGGCCATCACGATGATGGCGTGGTTCGTGTTGCGGGCGGCGGTCACCCAGGCTTCGAGCATCCGGCTGCCGGTCACCAGCGCGTTGTTCAACAAGACCAGGGGCGTCGGCAGGGCTACCGGCGGTTCGGTCCAGCGGGAGGTTCCTTCCTGCCATTGCGACCGCCAGCTCTCGGTCCAGCTGTTCAACGTGCTGCCCAGCTGGCTCACGGCGCGGCCCGCCGGCATGCTCATCAAGTGTTCCATGGCGCTGGCTTGGCGCACATCATCCTGGGCGGTCTGCAGCACGTGGCCCAGGTCCTTCAGCATCTGAACCTGCGCACTGTGCACCTGTTCCAACAAAGCCAGGCTGTTGAGCGTCGTGTGCAAGGCGCTTCCCCAGAGGAACTGGGTCAACGCCACGGCGGCCGGCGCCTGCGTTTGCGCCAGGTCGCGTTCCTGGGACTCACCCGTGTCCCGGCGGCTCAAGACCGGCACGGCCGAAGCCGGCTGCTCGGAAGAACGGGAACGGCTGGCACGGGGTCGGGTCGGGCTCATGAGGGCTCCTTCAGTTCGTCATCAAGTTGATGACTGTAGGTCGCAGGGGCCGCTTTGGCCAGGCGAGCGGCAAGCCCCGCCGCCCAGGGCGGAAAAGGCGAGCGGCTCGCCAAAGGCCGGGGCATGTCGGACAGGCCGGGCCCGCCCCCCCACCCCGGGATGCCGCCCGAGGCCCTGGACGGCTGAACAGCATGGGAAGAACCAGGCATTTCGCGAGCTTGCCGAGGGAGGCCGGCCGCACACTCCTGTCTGACCATGAAGGCCATGTACAGCAGGCTCCTCGCGAGGACGACGATCCCTGGCACCGCGGCGAGTGTGGCTGCACTCGCCTTTGCGGTGATGGCCACTTTCGTCCTGTCGCCGCTCGAGGGCCATGAGGAACGGCTCCTCGCCATCACCCTGGTGGCTGCGGTGGCCCTGGCGGCGCGCAGCCACGGGCGCACGGGCGCGCTGCTGTCCACGCTGGCCGTGGCGGGCATCTCCATCGCCGCCACCCTGGCGGGTCGCGGACCCTTCGTGAGCGCGCTGCCACGCGACGCGGTCCTGACACTGGCAATCTTCATCGGCTTGTGCGGGGGGACGGGCTGGGCATTCTGCCGGCCTCGTCCGGAGACATCGGGTGGCCACGAGCGGGTCCTGCCCGCGGCAGTGCTGATGGCCGGGCTGGCGGCCACCATGGCGCTGTGGCACTACACCGCCGCTGGCACCGAGGCGCGCAAGCAGGAGCATTTCAACGCCCAGGTCGGCGAGGTGGTCCAGCGCATCGCCGAACGCATGGCCGACTACGAGCAGGTGCTGCGCGGGGCGCGCGCGCTGTTCGATGCCTCGGACGATGTGAGTGAGCATGAGTGGCAGCGCTATGTCGGCTCCCAGGAACTCGTCAGCCGCTACCCGGGCGTCCAGGCTTTCGGGTATGCGCGGCTCCTCGAAGGACAGGGTGATGCACCGCCGGGCAGCCAGGTGGTCTACCTGGAACCCCTGAGCGACCGCAACCTGCGTGCCTTGGGGCTCGACATGCTCAAGGAGCCCGTCCGCCAGCACGCCATGGAAAACGCCCGCGACAGCGGTGAGCCCACGCTGTCGGGCCATGTCATCCTGGTCCAGGAATCCGGAGAGGACATGCAGCCCGGCAGCCTGCTGTACGTGCCGGTGTATCGGCACGATGCACCTGTGTCGACCCCGCAGCAGCGCCGCGCCGCATTGCAGGGCTGGGTGTACAGCGCATTTCGCATGCACAACCTGATGCGCGCGATCTTCGGTGGGCCGCAGCTGCGCGACCTGACCTTGAGCGTGTACGACGGCCCCCAGGCCACACCCAGTGCCCTGCTGTACGCAGACGCGGGCTGGGCGGCCTCTTCCTACCGCTACCGGACGAGTTCGACGTTCGAGCTGCCTTTGCTGGGGCATCGCTGGACGGTGCTGGTGCGCACCACGCCGGCTTTCGAGGCGACGGTCGACACGCAGCGCGCCCAGGTCGTCCTGGCGGGCGGCGCGCTCATCAGCATGCTGTTGTTCGGCGTGGTCAACGGCATGGCCCGCACGCGCCACGAGGCCCTCGAGCTGGCGCAGCGCATGAGTGCCGCCCGGGTGCAGGCCGAGCAACGCTTCCAATCCCTCGCGGAGTCGGCCAATGAAGGCATCCTCGTGCTCGGCGAGGGCGGGCGCGTCGACTTCTGCAACCGCATGGCCACGGCGCTGTTCGGGTATACGCCGCAGCAGATCAAGAGCCTCGAGCTCGGGGACCTGCTGCAGCTCCCCTTCGGCTTCGAGGCCTGGAAGAAGGGCGTGACGCGCGGGGTCCCCTGCGCGGCGTTCGAGACCCACGCCGTGACCTCGCAAGGGGGGCTGGTGCCGGTGGAGGTCTCGCTGGGCGGCTGGGAAGCGCAGGGGGTGTCCTACTTCAGCGTCCTCCTGCACGACATCAGCTGGCGCCAGGCGGTGAGCGAGAACCTGCGCAAGACACGCGGCGAGTTGCGCTCCATCCTGGAGAACATTCCCGCGATGGTCGGGTGGTGGGACGCCCAGCTGCGCAACCGCTTCTGCAATGGCGAGTACCGCGATTGGTTCGGCGTCGATCCGCAGGAAATGCAGGGCAAGCACATCCGCGAGGTGCTCGGCGAGAAGCTCTACCAGCTGAACCTGCCCTACCTGGAAAAGGTGCTGCAAGGCGAGCCGCAGTCCTTCGAGCGCATCATCACCAGTGCCGACGGACGCTCGCGCCATGCGCAGGCCTGCTACATCCCCGACATCCAGGACGGGGTGGTACAGGGCTTCTTCGTGCTGGTGTTCGACATCTCGCGCCAGAAGGCCACCGAGCAGGCGCTCGAGTACGGCCTCAAGCTGCATGACCTGATCTTCACCCACGCCGGGGTGGGCATCGTGTGCGTGCGCAATGGGTGTTTCGAGCGGGTCAGCCGGCGCTGCACGGAGCTTCTGGGCTATGCCGAGGGTGAGCTCGACGGCCAGCCCGAGCACGTCGTCTATCCCGACCCGCAGGCCTACCAGGAGATGGGCGAGCGGGCCCGCCACCTGCTGGCCCAGGGCAGCACCCTGGACCATGAGCTGTCCCTGAGGCGTCGCGATGGCGGGCTGGTGTGGTGCCGCACCATCGCCCGCGCGATCGACCCGGCCGATGCCTCGCAAGGCACGGTCTGGATCATCGAAGACTTCAGCGACCGCAAGCAGCGCGAGACCCTGCTGCAGGCAGCCCGCGAGGCAGCCGAGGGCGCGGCCCGGACCAAGGCGCAGTTCCTGGCCAACATGAGCCATGAGATCCGCACCCCCATGAACGCGATCATGGGCATGACGCGCCTGACGCTGGACAGCCCGCTGGACGACACCCAGCGCGAGAACCTGCAGATGGTGGAGGAGGCCGCCAGCTCGCTGCTGCGCATCCTCGACGACATCCTCGACTTCTCCAAGATGGAGGCCGGCAAGCTGTCGCTGGCCAACGAGCCGTTCGACTTGCGCGAGCAGCTTGCCAGCACGCTCCAGGTGGCCGCCTCCCAGGCCCGGGTGCGCGGGCTCGAGCTGGTGCTCGACGTCGCACCGGACGTGCCTGAATTCCTTACCGGCGACGCCGGGCGGCTGATGCAGGTGGTGACGAACCTGTGCGGCAACGCGGTCAAGTTCACTGAGCGCGGCCAGGTGGTCTGCCGCGTTCGGCGGGCCGACGAAGCGGTGGAGGGCCCGGCGGCGACGCTGGTCTTCGAGGTGATCGACTCCGGCGTGGGCATCGAGCCCGAGGCACAGTCGAGGATCTTCGAATCCTTCGTGCAGGCCGACAGTTCGATCTCGCGCAATTTCGGCGGCACTGGGCTGGGCCTGACGATCTGCGCCCAGCTGGTGGCGATGATGCGCGGGCGCATCGAGGTCGACAGCACCCCTGGCCGAGGCTCGTGCTTCCGCTTCACCGCCTGCTTCGGGCAGGCGAGCCCGCCGCCGATGCTGACCGAGGAGGAGGCGAGGCTGTGCCGCGGTGCCCGTGCGGTGCTGGCGGTGGCCAACACCGAAGCGCGCGACGCCCTGGCACGCCTGCTAGGGCACTTCGGACTGACGGTCCTCACGCAGGACACCGCGCTCGAGGCCATCGCCCAGGCGCGCACGGGGGGCGCGGGAACTGCCGAAGCGGCGGTGGTCCGGACCGTCCTGCTGGTCGACGCCGGCCTGTGGTCGGATCAGGCCACCCGCGCACTGCGGCACGCCCCGGGTGCCACGGTGGTGATGCTGGGGCCGGTGTCGGACCCGGGAGACGAGCACGGCCAGCCCTCGATGGCCACGCTGCGCCAGCCCGTGCGGCAGGCCCTGCTCCTGCGGACGCTGTGCCGCGCACTGGGCGGCGCGGCGGCCCAGGCCGCCCCCGCGCCGGCGTCACTGCCCGCCACGCAGGCGCAGGCGAAGCAGCCGGCCGGGCAGCGGCTACGGATCCTGCTGGCCGAGGACCACCCCGTCAACCGCCAGATCGCCCAGCGCATCCTCGAGCTGCGCGGCCACGAGGTCGTCACCGCGGACAACGGCCTTCAGGCGGTGGAGGCGGCGCTGCGCGAACGCTTCGACGTGGTCGTGATGGACGTGCAGATGCCGGTGCTGGACGGTGAAGCCGCCACGGCGCGCATCCGCGCGCACGAACAGGCCCTGGACCGGCACACGCCCATCGTGGCGCTCACGGCCCACGCCCTGGTTGGAGAGAGGGAGCGTTTGCTGGCGCTGGGCATGGACGGCTATCTCTCTAAGCCCTTCCAACCCTCGGAGCTGGTGGCCCTGGTGGAGCGTGCTGCGGCCGCGGCGCCGGCTGGCCTGGCGTGAGCGAGAGGCTCAGGGGCCGCAGGAGGGGGGGGTGGTGGTGGCGTGTTCTCCCTGCTCGACAAGCGCGGCAAGGCCATCGGCCAGTTCCTGCCAGTGTGTCCGGGCTGCCTGCATGTCGCCTTGCGCTGCTTGCAGCTCGAGGTCGCGCGCGGGGGTGGCCAGGACCTCGTGCCCCAGCGTGGCCAGGACGGTCTTGAGGCTGTGGCCCAGCCGACGCAGGGCCGGGAGGTCGCCCCTCTGCGCGGCGTCCTCGCCGGCCTGCAGGTCCCGCGGGAACTGCGCAAGGCACGCGGCCAGGTAGATCCGGTACAGGGACTCGTCGCCCTCGAAATGGTTGTCGATGACGTGACGCGAGGGATCGTCGCCGCAAAGGACCCGCGGGGCGATGTCTGCCAGGGCCGCACTCACGCAGTCCTCCAGCATCGACAGGCGACAGGGTTTGGCCAGCACGCGCCAGACCTTGGCCTGGGCCAACCTGGCGCTCACCTTGTCATCGATGCCGCCGCTGAAGCACACCACGCGGGCGCCGCCGCCGAGTGCGGCATCGCCGGCCAACCGTTCGATGAAGCTCAGGCCGCACTCGCCCGGCAGGTTCAGGTCGCACAGCACGAGCTGCGCGGGTCCCTGCTGCAGCGCCTGCAATGCCTGGGCGACGCCGGCGCATTCGACCAGCTCAATCTCGAAAGTCTCCAGCGCCATGGCAATGAACAGCCGCATCGAGGGGTCGTCCTCGACGACCAGGACCCGGGGGCGGTCTGCGGCGCAAGGGGTCACTGTGCGCTCCCTGGGTGGGCCGCGCGCAGACAGCGCTCCAGCAGCCCGGGCAGCTCGGCCACGAGGCGTGGCTTGTGGACCAGCGGCACGCCCTGCAGGGCAAAGGCGAAGGGCTGGCGTTCCTCCTCGCTGAGCGACGTGACGACGATGAGCGGGCAGTTGCGGAACTGCTCGTGCGTGCGCAGGCTGGTGATGAGGGTGGCGCCATCGATGCCGGGCAGCAGGATGTCGACGATCAGCACGTCGGGCTGCCAGCTGCCGAACATCGCCAGGCCGGCGATGCCGTCATCGGCGGCTCTGAGCTCCACCGTGGGGAACTGCTGGCGCAGCAACAGGCCGACCAGGTTCTGGAAGTGCGCGGAATCTTCGATCAGCAGAACTTTGTAAGGCCGCTCTGGCGCTTCCCGCGGCAACGGCGGCGGCGGGGGGGCCGTCACGGCCTGGCCGGCCGGCCGCGGGGCAGGGGTGGGGGCCCCCAGGCTGGCCTGGCCCTGCGCGGCCAGCCAACGCTGCACCGATTCACGCGAAATGCGACGGTGCCCGCCGGGTGTCTTCCATGCTTGCAGGTCGCCGCGGTCGACCATCAATTGGACTGAGCGGACGGCCAGACCCAGAAGCTTGGCCGTCTCCATGGTGGTGTAAGTCGGGGGGGTATTCATTTAGCTCACCTTGCAACCTGCTCCGCGCAATTCTGCCGGATTTGGAGCGCAGCATTGCAAACGCGGATGCCAACAAATCTATCATTTCGTATGATTTGATCATGTTTATTGGATGGAGCACGCCATGACCCGGACCTGCCTCATCGTCGAAGACCATGCTGATTTGCGCAGTTTGATTCGCATGACGCTGGAGTACAGCGATTGCGATCTCCATGAAGCAGCGGACGCCGCTTCCGCCCTGGCGGCGGCGCAGGCCCTGCGCCCCGACCTGTTCCTGCTGGACGTGATGATGCCGGGGGACTGCGACGGGCTGGAGGTGTGCCGCCGGCTGCGGGCCGATCCGCTGCACAGCAAGGCGCGCATCATCATGCTCAGCGCCAGGGGGCAGGCAGACGACATCAAGGCGGGCTTGGCCGCGGGGGCGCATGCCTACCTGGTCAAGCCCTTCAGCCCGCGGCAGTTGCTGGAGATGGTCGATGAGACCACCGGCGAGCAGGCCTGAGCCGGCCCAGGCGGGGGCCGCGCGGCGGCCGCGCGAGGTCATCCTGCTGGCAGGTGCGGTGGCGGGGCGTCTGGCCCGCGCCTCACGCGGCCTGGGCTTGGCGCCCGTGCGCGCGTCCGACGGAGCAGGGGCACTGGCCGCTTTGCTGGCCCATGAACATTTGCTGGTGGTGGCGGACGCCAGCCTGTTGGCCGGCGCGCCCGATCTGGCGGCCATGGTCGAGATGGCGGGCTATGGTGCAAGCCTGGTGGTGATCGGAGGCAAGAGGGGACAGGCCGCTGTCGGTGCGCCGACCTGCCTGGCTCGCCCGGACGCCCGCCGCTTGCGCCGGCTGGTGCGGCAACGGCGCACCTATGTCCACCGGCTGGTCACGCGCGACGCTGCCTTCCGGGCGCAGTGGCGGGAGGTGATGGGCGATGGCCGGCGCAGCCTGTGCGAGGGGATCGAGGTGCTGGCCCAGGCCATCACCTGCGGTGACGCCGAGCAGGCGGCCCGCGTCGTCCACCGCATCAAGGGGTCTGCCGCCTCGTTCGGCCAGCCAGAACTTTCCCGGCTCGCGGCGCATGCGCACAAGGCGTTCGACGCCGGTGCCACCGCACAGGCCTTTGATCGTTCCCGCGACCTGGTCGCGCATGCGAGGCAGCTTCCATGAACACAGAGACTTCCAACGCTTCCCCTGTGCCGGCCCCGGCGGATGCCCCAGCGACCAGCCTCAGAGAGGAGCGCCACGTTCTGGTGGTGGATGACAACCGCGCCAGCCGTGACATGCTCGTGCAGCTGCTGCGTCACTTCACCAGCGCCGCGGTGGTCGAGGCACACAATGGGGACGAGGCCCTTGACCTGATGCGCACACGCAAGCCGTGCCTGACCTTCCTCGACATCGACATGCCCGGCAAGGACGGCTTGAGTGTGCTGGGCGAGTGGCGGCAGGCGGGGCTGTCGCCCTATGTGGTCATGGTGACGGGGCTCAGCGCTCCCAACGTTGTCAGCCTCGCGCTGGAGCGCCAGGTCCAGGGATTCATCGTGAAGCCCTACAGCCCACAGCGCATCGTCGACGCGCTCAAGCGCTACGCGGCCCAGACCCGCGATGTGGCCTTGCTGAAGCGCACCATTTTCCTGTGAGGGCGCTCCCGGCAGGCTGCTGCATGGCGGCCGCCTGCCGGGCCTTGTTCAGCGTCGCCTTTAGGCAGGAGCAGTTTCTTGGGCCGTGCGGGCCGCGACCGAGCCCTGGGGTCGCATGGCGGCGCAGCCGATCAGGCCGCCGTTTTCCAGCGGCGCCACCCAGGCCGTGCGCTGCGTGTGGTGCTGGATCGACCAGTCGGTGCTGTGGAAGTCCACCCAGCCGCCGCCGTCCGCAACGACCACCTGGGCGTCGGCCAGGAATTTCTCGGTGCTCGTCAGCGGCAGGCCGGGCGTGTCCTGGAAGCGCTGGCCCACCAGCGACGGCTTGAGGGCGAGTGCCAGGTAGCGGCCCTCGCTGTCGAGGCAAAAGATGAACAGGTCGCGGTCGCGGTAGGGACCCTTGGGCTGGTTGAACTCCGTCAGGGCCTGCGACAGGCCGACCTCGGCAATCCTCGACTGGGCTTGCTCCACCATGGCCCGGGCCTCGTCGGTGCTGCCGTAGCGCAGCTTGATCGTGGCCACCGACTGCTGCAGGCCTTGTGACTGTTCCACCAGCAGCCGGGCGTTGTCGCTCGAGCGCGCCACGCCCTGCATGTTCTGCCGGGCGACTTCATCGAGCCCGCGCACGTTCTCGGCGGTGGCCAGCACGCTCTGGCTGTGGGCCGCATGGTCCTGCGCCAGGGTGCCGAGGCGGCCGGTCACGCTGTCCACCCCCTGGACGAGGCGCGACAAGGAGCCACCGACTTCGCGGACCGAGGCACCGCAGCGTGCCACCTGGGTGTTCGTTTCGTCGATGAGTTGCCGGATCTCGGCGGCGGAAGCGGCGCAGCGCTGCGCGAGTTGGCGGATCTCCCCCGCCACCACGGAAAAGCCACGGCCCAGCTCTCCCGCCCTGGCGGCTTCCACCGAGGCATTGAGCGCCAGCAGGTTGGTCTGGTGGGCGATGTCGTCGATGACGCCGTTGATCTCGGCGACGCGCCGTGCACTGACCTCCAGCGCCTCGATGGCCGAGAGGCTGTCGCGCATCGATTCATCGCCCTGGCGGGTGTGCTGGCTGAGCTGGCGCACCTGCGTGCACAACTCGGCCGAGGCGGTGGCCGACTCCGTCATCGCCGCGCCAAGTTCCCCCAGCCCTGCCATCGATTCGCGCAGCCGCTCGGCCTGCCACTGCGAGCGGGCGGCCAGCTGGCGGCCGTCACTGGCCACGGCCTGGCCGGTCTGGCCGACGCGCAAGGCGGCGCCCCGCACGTCACCGGCCATGCGGGAGAGCTGGCGCATCATGTTGTCGAGTTCGTTGCCGATGGCGGCAACTTCGTCCTGCCCCGGAATCTTGATGCTGCGCGACAGGTTGCCCTGGGTCACGTCGTGCACGCCCTGCAGCAAAAGCTGCAGGGACTGGGCGATGCTGCGGTGCAGCGCCAGGCCGAGGTAGCCGACCAGCACCAAGGTCAGCAGATAGACGCTCCCGCCGATGAACACTGGCAGGCGCAGGCGGGCAGCGTGCGCGTCCATGCGCTGTTCGAACTGTTGGCGCAGCTCGTCCAGCAGCCGCATGGACGCGTCGACGGCGTCGGCCTGGGCGAGCCGCCAGGTGGGTTGTTCGTCCGGCGTTCGGGGTTCTTCACGCATTGCAGCCATCAGCCGCTGCGCGGAAGCACGGGCGCCGGTCCAGGTGGCAGGGGCGTGCCCAAGGGTGTGGGCCAGCAGCGCCATCTGGTGGTCAAGTTGCTCGAAGTGGCGTGTCAGCGTCGGGAGGCTGTCTGGGCCAGCGCTCTGCACGGCCTCCAGCCACGGCGCCAGGAATCGGCCGCTGGTCTCGCGCAGGCGTTCAGCCCCCTTGTCAGGCACCGAGGCGGCGCCCGTGTCCTCGGCAGCGAGGTGGGCCAGGCGCAGCAGTGAGGGCACATCGCCGTTCGGGGGGGAGATGCGCACTGCGTCGGGTGCCTCCTGCATCGCCTGCGCCAGGGAACGCTCGAGCGCCGACAGGCGGGCAGGCTGTTGTTCAGCCTCTTGCCCGAGCTGGGCGAGCGACCGGCGGGCTGCCAGCTCGAGGCTGGTCGACACCAGGGCCATGGCCCGGCGCTCCGCGGCCATGTTCAGGAAGTCGTTGTGCAGGTCGGCCACGCCGGTGCCCAGGAGAACGATGCCAGGGACCAGCATCACGAGGGCAAGCCCGGCGATCTTGTGCGGGAGCGGGAGACGGCGCAGCAGCCTGGCGCCTGCCTCGATCCAGGCGTCGAAGCCTGCGGCGAAGCGTTGCTGCAAGGAGGTCGGGGAGGGGGTGGCGTTCATGGGGTGGGGGCTCGCATTCATTGCACGACGAAGTGCTGGACCGACCGCTTCAGGTTGTCGCCTTGCTCGCGCAAGGCAGTGGACGCGCTGCTGAGTTGCTCGACGACGCGTGCATTGCTGCTGACGGCTTCTTCCACGCCGCGCGTGATGCCCAGCACTTCCTGCGATTCGGACATGCCGGAGTGGGTGAGCTGGACGACGTCGGCCATGATCTGGTTGATCGACTCGACGGCCTGGTCGGTGGTGCGCACGGTCTCGCTGGCGCGCTCGGCCATCAGGTTGGCGGATTCGATCTCGTCCACCGAGGCGCTGATGATCGCGTGGATCTGGCGGGCGGCGTCCTCGCTGCGCTGCGCCAGCGCGCGCACCTCCTGGGCGACGACGGCGAAGCCCCGGCCCGCGCTGCCGGCGCGGGCCGCCTCCACCGAGGCGTTGAGGGCCAGCAGCTTGGTCTGGTAGGCGACCGACTCGACCAGGTCCACGACCCGGGCGATCTCACGGCTCTTGCCCTGCAGGCTCTGCATGCGCTCGCGCAGGCCCGAGACGGCCAGGTGGCTGCGCTGGGCGTTCAGGCGCACCGAGCGCACGTTCTCCGCAGCCCGCTCCACCTCCAGCACGCTGGCCTGCATGGCATCGGAAAAGCTCTGGGTGCGCTGGGCCACGTCCCCGATGCCCTGGCGGATCTCGCTGGTGCGGCCCGACAGGCCGCTGTTGCCGCTGGCCACCTCGCGCGAGGCATGCGACACCGCCGAGACGCCCTGCACCACGGCATCCAGCAGGGTGGCCATGCGCTGGGTCGACACGCCAACGGCGGTCAGGGCCTGGCCGATCTCGTCGCGTCCCCAACCCACGGGCCGGGCCCGCAGGTCGCCCTGGGCGAGCAGTTCGATGTGGTGGCAGAGGGTCCCCACACCGCCGGCAACGACCTGGTAGATGCAGGTCAGCAGATAGGCCATCGCACCCAGGCCGAGCAACGCCAGGGTGCCCTGCAGCCACAAGGCCCGCGTCTGTGCTTCATGCCGCAAGGCCAGCTGGGCGGCGATCGAGGCCAGGCCCTGTTCCTGGGCGGTGTACAGGCTGGCCTGGGCCAGGTCGGTTTGACGGCGCAGCGCCGCCAGGGCAGGGGGCTCGGGCGACGCGGCCAGGGCCAGCCGGGCGAGCGATTCCGCAAGGGCCGCCGCCTCACGCAGTGCCTGGCCTTGCTGGGCCGCTTCAGCCCGGCCCGAATTCTGGATCCGGGCCAAACCTGGTTTCATGGCGTCCAGCAGGGCTGCCAAGCCCTGGGCCTCGGCGGCCAGGACGGCCTGGGGCACGGGCTCGTCCGAGTCTGCCGGGGTCAGGCGCAGGGCCAGGGCCTCGAGGCGCATGCTCAGCGGGCCGGCCTGCTCCACGCAGAAGGTTCGCGTGGGCGCAGAGCCCAGCCTGTCGTCGGTGAACGGGGCCCAGGTGTCGGCCAGCGCGAAGCTCAGGGCGGCGTTGGCGTCGTGCCAGGCAGTGACGGCCAGCAGCGAGGGGTTGACGGCCAACGCGACGCGGCGGCGCTCCATCTCTTCCACCAGCAGTTGCAGCTGGGGATCGGCTCTTCGGCGGTCGGCCAGGTGGCGTGTCAAGGCTTCGTGGGCCTGCAGCGCCTGGGCGCGGGCGGCGTCCGCCTGCGCCCCCCGCAGGGCGGCGACATGCTCCGCGCGGCCCAGCGCCAGCAGGGCCCTGCTGGCCTGCAGGGCGTCGACGACCCGGCCGGTTTGCGCCTGTCTGGCATGCAGATGGGCCAGGTGCAGCAGGACCAGAACAACCAGGGGAATGACCGTGCAGGCGAGCACAAGAAGCGCCTTGATGCGCACGGACTGGTTGCGCATCACGCGGATGCCCGGCGTCCAGATGCCCTGGTGCCGCATGCGCGTCCATGAAGGCGGCAACCGCAACGCGGTCCATGCCTGTCGCCAGGCGTTCGGGGAAATCACCATGCCTTGGTACCTCGGTCAAAAAGCCTGTGTTGCTTTCATATCGACCATATTTTCAGAGGCTGAATGCGAGTGAAGGTGGCATTTTCACCGTTAAAAGCAATTCAGACAGTCGATTTGAGCAATTTTGCATGAAATTGCTTCTATCAGATTTGTCATATCACTCAATAATTGCGCCATCTGATCGACATCGAACGCATTGCTTGACGAAAGCCCTCTCCATGACGCTGCCTGGCTCGCCCCCCACCTCCACGTCCGTTCCCGCACGGATGCAGAAGGCTTTCGGGGGAACGACGGCCCTCCTGGGCACGGCGATCGTCTCGGCCCTCTGCCTGGAATGGCTGGGCGTGTGGGCCGTCGTGGCCTGGTGTGCGCTGCTGCTGGCCATCAGGCTGGCGGCGCGGCGCGGCGGGCTGGTCGAGGTGCCATTGCAGACGGACAGCCTGGAGACGGTCGAGGGGGCCGAGCTGGCGCCGCAGATCGTTCCCGTCTGGGAACGCAACATCCAGGCGGCCAATGCCCATGCCGAGCGCAGCAATGCACTGCTGCTCGAGAGCTTTGGGCGCATCACCGAGCACGTGGACCGGGTCCTGGGGGCGAATGGTGCCTCGGCCCACCTGGAGTTGTCGGCCATCGACAGCCTCGTCAGCGGCCACAAGCCCCTGCTCGACACCCTCACCGCGACCACCCGTGAGGCTGTGCACCTGAAAGACGAGATGCTGCAGAGCGTCAGCGCCATGACCACCGAGCTGGACGAGATGGTGAGCCTGTCCAAGCAGGTGCAGAACATTGCACGCGCCACCAGCCTGCTGGCGCTCAACGCCTCGGTGGAGGCGGCACGGGCGGACAAGACGGGCGCCTCCAACGCCGTGGCGGCGGAGATCCGGGCCCTGGCGGCCCAGTCCCGCGAGGCCGGGGAGGGCATCGCCCGGGCGGTGATGAAGATGAAGGAGCGCATGGCGGCAATGCGACTGGAGATGCGCGCCAGCAGCACGAGCGAGCCGGAACTGCTTCTGCGCGCCGAAGAGGACGCGCGGGCCGTGATCGCGGCGCTGCTCGACAGCGTGGCCAACGTCACACGCACCTCGCGCACCATGCGCAACGCCAGCCGCCAGGTGCAGACCGACCTGGAGCGCATCTATGTCGGCCTGCAGTCGCAGGACCGGCTCAACCAGATGCTGACCGCGGTGACGGCCGACATGAAGCGCTTCGCCGATTGGTCGCAGGGCAACGGTGACCCGGCGGGCACCTCGGCCCGCAGCTGGCTCGATCGGCTGGAGGCCACCTATCCCATGGAGGAGCTGCGCAGCAGCCACCACGACACCGTCGTGGTGGAGCGCGAGGCCGCCGTGGAGTTCTTTTGACTTCGAAGGGTACCGACATGAGCAAAACCATCATGGTCGTGGACGACTCGGGCAGTTTCCGCACCATCGCCAAGCTGGCCCTGGGCAAGGCCGGCTACAACGTCATCGAGGCGGTGGACGGCCAGGACGCGCTCGACAAGCTCGACGTGCACAAGCCCCACCTGATCGTCTGCGACGTCAACATGCCGCGCATGGACGGGCTGAGCTTCGCGCGGCACCTCAAGGCCAGCCCGGTGCACCGGTTCATACCGATGATCATGCTGACGACCGAGTCGCAGGAGTCGAAGAAGGCCGAGGGCAAGGCGGCCGGTGTGCGGGCCTGGATCACCAAGCCCTTCCAGCCGGCGCAGCTGGTCGACGCCGTGACGCGGCTTTGCATGTGAGGGCGCGGCCATGACACCTGAGAGCGCGACCCCTGGCCTGGCCCTGCGCGACGGCCTGGTCATCAACCAGGCGGCGATCCTGCGCGAGATGCTGGTGCAGGCCCTGGCCAACGGCACGCGTGCCGTCGACCTGTCCGCCGTGAGCGACTGCGACACCGCTGGCGTGCAGCTGCTGATCTCGGCGTGCAAGACGGCCGAGGCCTCGGGCGGACCCCTGGTGCTGCGGGCCGCCAGCCCCGCGGTGCAGGAGATCATGACGCGCTACGGGCTGGCCCGCCTGCTGGAAGGGGGACAGGCATGAACGACAACGACATCCTGGCCGCCACGCGCGAGGTCTTCTTCGAGGAGGCTCGCGACATGCTGCAGCTGTTCGAGCAGTCCTTGCTCGACATGGAAGCCCGGCCCGGCGATCCCGAAGTGGTCAACAGTGCTTTTCGTGCCGCCCACACGATCAAGGGGTCGGCCGGGATGTTCGGCTTCGAGGCGGTGGTGGCGTTCACCCACGAGGTCGAAGGGCTGCTCGACGACATGCGCGCCGGCGAGCTGGCGTGCAGCGAGGCGGTGATCGCCCTGCTGCTGCGCGGGCGCGACCAGATGGGCCTCCTGATCGACCTGGTGGGCCAGCAGGTGCCTGACGACGTCCAGCAGACGGGTGATGCCCTGCGCGCCGAGCTGTTCGCCCTGCGCAAGAAGCCGGCCGCGGCCGCGGTGGCCGGGCCGGGTGGGGACGCCGCAGCCACCGCCGCAGCCGCGACGTCGGCCACGGGTGAGTGGCACATCTCCCTGCAGATGGGCCTGGACGCCCTGCGCAACGGCCTGGACCCGGCCTCTTTCATCCGCTACCTCGGCACGATCGGCACCGTGCAAGGCATCGAGACCGTGACACTGGCCGTGCCGCTGCTGGCCGACCTGGACGCCGAGGCGTGCCACCTGGCCTTCGAGATCCGCCTGCACACGGATGCCAGCCGGGCGGTCATCGAGGAAGTGTTCGACTTTTTGCAGGACGATTGCGACCTGGCGATCCTGCCCGCCGACGCCGGCCCGCAGGCCTTCGAGGCGCTGCTGGCCCGGCGCGCGCCGCAGCCGCCCGCACGCGAGGCCTGGCTGGCGGCCTGGCAGCGCCTGGCCGGGCCGGATGCGGCCCCGTTCGTCGAGCGGCGCATGCAGCCTGCGGCAGAGCGCCCCGACGGCGCGGCGGAGCGCCGGGAGCCCGCTCGCGATGTGCGCGGCGGCGGCGACGAGGCGCGCTTCATCCGGGTGCGTGCGGACAAGCTCGACAAGCTGATCGACATGATCGGCGAGCTCGTGATCGCCAGCTCCGGCGCGCAACTGGTGGCCTTTGAGGAGCGCTCTCCCGCGTTCGCGGAGGCCGCCCAGCGCATCCACGACTTCGTGCAGGAGGCGCGCGATGGTGCCCTGAGCCTGCGCATGGTGCCGATCGGCGACACCTTCGGGCGCTTCCAGCGCGTGGTGCGCGACGTCGGCAAGCAGCTCGGCAAAGAGGTAGTGCTGACCATCAGCGGCGGCGACACCGAGCTGGACAAGTCCATGGTCGAGGTGCTGGCCGACCCGCTGATGCACCTGGTGCGCAACGCCATGGACCACGGGATCGAGCCGGCCGAGCAGCGGCTCGCCGCCGGCAAGCCTGCGCAGGGCCACCTCGGCCTGCACGCCTACCACGAGTCGGGCGCGATCGTCATCGAGGTGAGCGACGACGGCCGCGGCCTGGACCGCGAGCGCATCCTGGCCAAGGCCCTGGCCAAGGGCCTCGTGTCGGCGGATGCGGTGCTCGAGGACGACGCGGTCTACCAGTTCATCTTCGCGCCGGGGTTCTCCACGGCCGAGGCGGTGACGAACCTGTCGGGCCGCGGCGTGGGCATGGACGTGGTCAAGCGCAACATCGAGTCGCTGCGCGGCCAGATCCGCATTGCCAGCCAACCGGGGCGCGGCGCCACGATGCAGATTCGCCTGCCGCTGACCCTGGCCATCATCGACGGCTTCCTCACCAGCGTGGGCGGCGTGAGCTACGTGCTGCCGCTGGAGCTGGTGGCCGAGTGCATCGAGGTGCCTGCCGAGTGTGCCGCGTCCGAACGGGTGTCCGGCCACTTCGACCTGCGCGGCGAGGTCCTGCCCTACCTGGACGTGGCCCGCTTCTACGAGCACAAGCCGCGCGACGGCCGCCGCAGCGTCGTCGTCGTGCGCGACGGGCAGCAGCGCGTCGGCCTGGTGGTCGACCGCCTGCTCGGCGAGCACCAGACAGTCATCAAGCCGCTTGCACGGGCGTTCGAGCACATCCGCGGCCTGGCGGGGTCGACCATCCTGGGCAGCGGCGAAGTGGCCCTGATCCTCGACATCCCCGCCCTCATCGATTCAGCCGTTCGGCGCCTCACACCCGGCGCCGAGATCCCTTCACCGACCACGAGTTCCAGCCAACGTTGACACCGGAGCCACCATGACAACACCAATTTCCCACCGCCCCCAGAAGGACCGCTCGCTGGCCGACGTTCTGTTCTCTCCCATCACCCCCTTGCTGGCGCGCCTGCAGCTGTCGGCCAAGGTCATGAGCGTGGTCGCCCTGCTGGCCGTGCCCCTGGTCGTCGTGGTGGCGTTCCATGTCGCCCGTGTGAACGAGCAGCTGCAGAGTGTCCGCAAGGAGGCCCTGGGTGCTGACAACATCGAGGCCGTCCAGAAGCTCATGGCGCTGGTGCTCCAGCACCGCGGCCAGTCCGTCGCGGTGCTGGGCGACCCGGCGGACGCGCAGGCGCGCATCCGCGTGGAGCAGACCCGGCAGGAGATCCGCAAGGCGGTCGAGGCGGTGGACGGCGCGATGCTGCCGGCGCCCTACGGCGTGGACAAGCCCTGGCGCGAACTCCGCGAGCAGGCCCTGTCCGCCACGGTCAACAGCCGGGCCACGGAAGTGGAGCCGATGCGTGCGGCGCACAGCGAGGTGCACCACAAGCTGTACGGCTTCACCTACCTGATCGCCGAGCGCTCCGGCCTGCTGCTGGATCCGGAGCCCGCGACCTTCTACCTGATGGACATCAACGTCAACAAGACCGTGCCTTTGTCCCGCGACCTGGCCGCGTTGCGTGGGGCGGGCCGCACGGCCCTGCTGCGCGGCACGGTCAGCGCGGAAGATGCGTTGCGTGTCGAGTTGACGGCCGGCAACGTCGTGCGGGCACGGGAGAGCCTGGAGCAGGTGATCAACTCGTTGACGGCCGCGGGGGAGGCCGCGCCGGCCACCGCCAAGGAAGCTTTCACGCAGACCGACGCATTCATCGAGCGGCTGCGCGCCGAGGTCAGGCCGGGCCGCTCCGGCGGCGATCCCCGCCTGCTGGATGAGCAGGGAAGCCGGGCTGTGGCGGCCGTGGAGGAGGTTGCGGTCCAGGCCCACGAGCGCATGCAGAGCCTGCTGGTGCAGCGCGAGCGGAACCTGGGCCGGGAGCTGGCCGTGACCGTCGCGCTGTCGCTGGGCGGGCTGGCGCTGGCGCTGTACGTCTTCCTCGGGATCCGGCGTGCGATCCGCCATTCGGCCCACCAGCTCATTCTGGATGCCGAGCGGCTGGCGCAGGGCGACCTGTCCGACAGCGAGGCGTTCGCGGGCCGCGACGAACTTGCCACGGTGGGGCGTGGCATTGCCCGGACGCGGGAGAATCTGCGCAGCATCATCGCCGAGATGAACCACATGTCGCGGGAGCACGAGGCGGGAGACATCGACGTGGTTCTCGACGCCCAGCGCTTCGAGGGTGACTTCCGCAAGGTGGCGCAGGGCATCAACGACATGGTGGGCGCGCACATCGCCGTCAAGAAGCTGGCGATGGGGGTTGTGGCCGAGTTCGGTCGCGGCAACTACGAGGCGCCGCTGGCGCAGCTGCCCGGCAAGAAGGCCTTCATCAACGAGACCATCGAGACAGTGCGCGGCCTGCTGCGCGCCGCGTCGCAGGCCGCTGCCGAGAACCTGCGCATCCGGCTCGCCCTGGAGGACGTGCCCAGCGCGGTGATGATCGCCGACGCCCAGGGCGTCATCCGCTTTGCCAACAAGGCGGTGGTGGGCTTGCTGCGCCGCATCGAGAAGGACCTGCGCGGCGCCGTGCCCTCGTTCGAAGCCGACCGGATCATCGGCTCCAGCATCGACACCCTCTACCGCGGCGCCACCCATGGCAGCCTCATCGACGCGATCAACCAGGTGCAGCGCACCGATGCCAAGTTCGGCCCGCACAGCATCCGGCTGGTGGCGTCGCCCATCCTGGATGCCCAGGGCCAGCGCCTCGGTGCCGTGCTCGAGTGGGTGGACCGCACCGTGGAGGTGGGCGCCGAGGAGGAGATCACCCAACTGGTCCAGGCCGCGGGCCGGGGAGACTTCAGCGGTCGCCTGCCGCTGGAGGAGAAGGAAGGCTTCTTCCGCGTGCTGGGCGAACACATGAACACCTTGCTGGCCAACACCGGCAAGACGCTGGACGAGGTGAGCGCAGCGCTCAACCGCATCTCGCAGGGCGACCTTACGCGGGAACTCGAGGGCAGCTTCGAGGGCGTGTTCGCGCAGCTGCAGTTCGACGTGAACAAGATGGTCAAGCAGCTGGAGACCACCATCTCCGACGTGACCTCCGCCGCGCAGGCCCTGACCTCGGCCTCCGGCCAGGTCTCCAGCACCTCGCAGTCGCTGTCGCAGTCGGCCTCCGAGCAGGCAGCCAGCGTCGAGCAGACCACGGCCTCGCTGCAGGAGATGGCGGCCTCCGTCAAGCAGAACGCCGAGAACGCCAACGTCACCGACGGCATGGCCACCAAGGCTTCCGCGGAGGCGTTGCAGGGTGGCGAGGCGGTGGGCAAGACCGTGGAGGCCATGAAGTCGATCGCCTCCAAGATCTCGATCATCGACGACATCGCCTACCAGACCAACCTGCTGGCGCTGAACGCGGCGATCGAAGCGGCACGGGCCGGCGAGCACGGCAAGGGTTTCGCCGTGGTGGCGGCCGAGGTGCGCAAGCTGGCCGAACGCAGCCAGGTGGCCGCGCAGGAGATTGGCGAGCTGGCGGGATCCTCGGTGCAGCAGGCCGAGCGGGCCGGCTCGGTGCTGACGCAGATGGTGCCCACCATCAACAAGACCAGCGAGCTGGTGCAGGAGATCTCGGCCGCCTCCGGCGAGCAGGCCTCGGGCATCAACCAGGTCACCACGGCGATGAGCCACCTCAACAGCGCCACCCAGCAGAACGCCTCGGCCTCCGAGGAACTCTCGGCCACGGCCGAGGAGCTGTCGGGCCAGGCCGCCCAGCTGCAGGAGATGATGGCCTTCTTCAAGCTGCGCAGCCAGGGCCGCGACGCCGCTGGCGCAGCCCAGGGGGCGCGCCGGCCGGCGCGCCCGGCGGTGGAATCCCCGCGCTCGAGCGGGCAGGCCAGCCGCTGGGTCCAGCCAGCCTCTGCGGCTGCGGACGAGAGCTCGTTCACCCGCTTCTAGGACGAGGAAGACACCGATGGCACCCACCACCACCGAAGCTTGCGCGGCCGCCCCTGAGGCCCCGGAAGCCTTGTCAGGCACGACACAGCTGCTGCGCTTCACGCTGGGCAGCGAGCGCTGCGCCATCCGCATCGAGTCGGTTCGGGAGATCTTGGGGGTTCCCCGCACCACCGCCTTGCCGCTGACCCCCGGCTTCGTCCAGGGCGTGATGAACCTGCGGGGCGCCGTCGTCCCGGTGATCGACCTGGGCCTGCGGCTGGGCCTGGGCCCGGCCGTGCGCACCCGCACCAGCTGCGTGGTCGTGGTCGACGTCTGCGGCCTCGAGGGTGAGTCCGGGCAGCGTCTGGGCATGCTGGTCGATGCCGTCCACGAGGTCTTCGACGTGCCCCTGTCCAGCTTCGAGCCGGTGCCGCGCCTGGGCACACGGATCAACCCGGAGTTCATCCGCGGCATGACGCGGGCGCGCGGCCAGACGGTGGCCGACATCAACCTGGACGCCGCCTTCGAGCACGAAAGCCTCGCCCGGCTCGTCGCGGTCCACCACCTGGCGCATTGATCGAGGAGCCCTGCCATGTTGTCCGATCATTCGTTCGAGGCCGTCTCGGACCTGTTCCACCAGGTGTCGGGCATCCGGCTCGGCCCGGCCAAGCGCGAACTCGTCAGCGGCCGTCTCCAGCGTCTGGCCCAGGAGCAGGGGATGCCCGACCTCGACGCCTACGTGCGCCACCTGCTGGAAGGCGAGGACCCGGCGGAGCTGGTGCGGGCGGTGGACAAGCTCACCACCAACGAGACCTATTTCTTCCGCGAGCCGGAGCACTTCGACGCCTTGGAGCGGCATGCCGCCCAGGCCTCGCCCACCCCGCCCTTCCGTGTCTGGAGCGCCGCCAGCTCCTCGGGCGAGGAGGCCTACAGCATCGCGATGGTGCTGGCCGAGACGCTGGGACGCCGTCCC
>CBINPE010000003.1:0-84684 GCA_966252435.1 uncultured Burkholderiales bacterium
GCCTACTGAACTCGCTGTTTCGCGCTACTCAGCAAGCCTTGCAGTCTACATTTAACCCCTAATTCTTTGCAAGTCACTCGGATATTTGATTTACCAAGCTGATCGAGAGTCCTAAGGACTGGGGCCTCCCGGCTAGCACGCGGGCCAAGACGGGCGGGTGTTTCGCGAACACTCGTTCGACCCGGTCACGTATGCGTAGGGGCCGGCGCTACCAGTCGATGAGGGGCGAAGCCTATCACAACGCGCGCAGACCTCTCCGCCATGGCCGGACGGCATCGCGCGGCCGCGGCCTCGAGCTCGCTCTTGGTTCGAAGCGGGCAGCATCGGCGTGGCGCATCATGGAGGCGGAACTGAAACCAGCGAGCAGCCCCCCGCCGTTGACGGTCCGCTTGAGCGACGGGTTGGCCCGCTCGCAGAGGCTTGGTACTCAAGCATCTGCCGCACTTTGCGGAAATACATGTTTGCAGAGGCGCCACTCGTGTACCGGCTGATCATCTACGTAGCTGTGCGGTTTGGGCAAAAATGCGACGAAGCACCCTTCAAGACCAGTTCTACTGCGCTCGCGCGTGCGTACTCTGCGCCTCCGGAACTCCAAAGATACTTGGCTTCGCTGGGGCAATTCTTCCGAGCTCATGCTGCTGCCTTTACACCATAGCCCACAAGCCAGTAGCCACACTCCCGGCTTGCTTCATCGAAGGGCTGCACGACACTGAACCTCGGACATTCGGATCGCATGCAGCCCCAGTCAGGCATGCCAGGCCCTTCCTTCCTACCGCACATTCACCGCTGAAAGTCGGCCCAATGGCCGCGTGCCAGATCGCTGAGCGAGGCGGTTTCAATCCTCATCCAGCTGGCGCGGCAGCTCACCCGGCGGCGAGCCATCGCGACCACACTCCTCCTGGCGGCAGTGCCTGGACCTGGGCGTCCATGCAGCGCAAGGCCGGCGAAGTACTGGGCACTGAGAGAATGCCCATCCATGGAATTTCACCTCTGGGACACGATCACCTCCCTGACCACGCAGGCGGTGGACGCGACCGCACGCCACCTCGTTGAGCCAACACTCGCCCAACTGCCCGAGGTGCTTCGCGCCTCGGCCGGGCACCCTACCGACATCGCCAAGGCCGCACTAATCGCAGTGATGCAGGTGGCGATCATCGCTTTCATCCTACGGCCGCTCGAGGCGCTGACACCCGCCGAGGCCTGGGCTGACCGCAAGCTGGCGAACCGCGACCGCACCTACACGCTGCTGATGCTGCTGGGGCTGTTCCCCCTGTTCAGTTTCATGGTGCTAACGCCGCTGGTGCACGCGCTGACCGGCGCCACGCCTTCCACGGCTGACAGCGCCCAGGCTGAGGGCTTGGCGCACTGGGTGCCGTGGCTCGGCGCACACCCGCTGCTGCTGTTCGGCCTCTACTATGTGCTGTACGACTTCGCGTACTACTGGATGCACCGTGCTCAGCACGCGCTGCCCTGGTGGTGGGCGATGCACAGCATGCACCACAGCCAGCGCCAGATGAGCTGCTGGTGCAACGATCGCACCCATTACCTCGACGGAATGCTTCAATCGGTGGTGCTGGCCAGCGTGGGGCTGCTCATGGGCGTGGACGCATCGCAGTTCGCCTTGCTGGGAATGGCGAGCGAGCTGATGCAGAGCCTGTCCCACGCGAACGTTCGCTGGGGCTTCGGCCGACTGGGCGAGCGGCTGCTCGTCGACCCGCGCTTCCACCGCCTGCACCACATGCTGCGTGACCCCGAGCGCCCCGCGCTGCACAACTGCAACTTCGGACAGGCGCTGCCGTGGTGGGACCAGCTGTTCGGCACAGCCCTTTACGGCGAACCGCTGCGGCCAACCGGTGTGAGCGACCCGATGGTCGACGCCGACAACGACCGTGGCCTGGTGGCGCAGCAGTGGTTTGTGCTGCGGCGCTTCTGGGGCGCTGTGCAGCGGCGCGAGGGCTGGCGGCCCGGCGAGGTCAGCTTCGCAGCGGACTACTCGCCGCAGCACGTTGACCCAGCAAAACCTCGATAACTATCTCGCAGCGGCATCCGTTTGATTGGCGAGCCTTCGCGCAGGACGTCCGTGTGACCTGTGTGAGTGGGCAGCACCGTTGGCCCACGTGAATGGCGTTTTGGCTCGCACCGCTCGGTCCTCTCGCTCGTCAAGAATTGTCACAAAGCGTGTAAGCCGGCAAGCTGCGCGTAGGAACGCATCGCATTTGGTACATGCTGAAACGGGTCGCACTCGCAACCAAGGCCCAATCGCCAAAGACGAGTTCAGACTGACCCGCTCCCTCGTTTTGAGGGCGTCATTATCAGGAATTTCATGCAACCCGACCTCGATCGAAAAGCACTGCTCGCATCGATATTTTCGAGCGTCTTTCTCGTCGCCTGTGGCGGGGGCGCTGATGGTGGCGCCGTGCAAGCCACCCCGAGCGCCGATCAGGCCAGCAGCGCGGTCGCCCAGCCCACGCAGCGCGTGACAACCCAGAGCACCGGCCAAGCGACCGTGACATGGACCGCCGCCATCGGCGCCAACGTGAGCGGATACCGCGTCTACTATGGCACGTCTTCTCACCAGTACCTGCAAGCGCGCGGCACAGGGCTGCTGGCGGGGTCCTCCACCGCCTACACGGTGCAGCAGCTCACGCCAGGCACCAAGTACTACTTCTCCGTCACGTCCATCGACACGGCCGGTGACGAGAGCGACTATTCATCCGAAGTGTCGATGACGCCGCAGTAATCCCATTCCCTGGGACGCTGCCCACCTTCTGCCGAACCGCGCATCATTGGAAAACCTATGGACCGCAACTTCCGCTTGCTTGGCGTTTTCGCCGTGTCGCTAGTCGCCACAACAGGCGCCAACGCCGCCACTTGCACGCAGACGCTGAGTCCCGGTGCCGATCTCGCATCGGCTATTGCCAATGCCCCCGCCAACGGTGTCATCTGCCTGAACACCGGCGACTACGGCACGGTCAACCTGTACGACATCGCGCGCTCCAGCTTTGTCACCGTGCAGTCCGTGACGGGCAAGGGTGCCGTGATCACGCCACAGGTTGGCAACTCGACGTATATCCGCCTTTCGAACCTGACGATCTCTGGGGCGCTGCAGAACAACTGCTCGCGCAACATCGCATGGGTCTCGAATACGGTCACCCAGCAGATCACGCTCAGCAACTCGGGTTGCTCGGGGTCGCTCCAGACCACGTTCGACGGCAACACGTTCGGTGCCATAGATGCGGGCGACGGCTACGAAGGCCGGCTGTCGCTCATCTACGGTTCGGGCATCACGGTCACGAACAACACTTTCGGACCGGCGGGCGCCTCCGACGGCATCTTCATGGGCGGCAACGTCTCGAACGTCACCATCGGCCCGAACAACACCTTCACTGGCATCCAGGAATCGCTGTGCGGATCGGTGCACTGCGACGCAATCCAGGGCTACGGCGCGGGCTCGGGCATCGAGATCAAGAACAACCTTTTCCAGAAGGGCGACACGTACATCATGATGCCGGACGGCAGTTCCGGCGTGAACGTGCACGACAACGTGTTCGATGGTTCGGGCATGGACTACCTCGACAAGATTCAGTTCGGCTCGGCGTCGAACCCTGTCTTCCTGCACAACACGCTGGTGAATGTACGCGCCGACTTTGACAGCAAGACGGGTTCTTCAGCAACATCCAAAGCGCTGGTGCAAAACAACATCATGGCGGCCGGCAGCAGCTTCAAGACCTCCGGGGGCGCAGGCTGCGCATCGTGCACCTTCAGCTCAAACATGTTCAACTCCGCCGGCTCCGCTAGCGGATCGGGCAACCTGATCGCAACGCCAGTCTTCGTCGGCGGCGGTGTTCCTGCGGTCTACTCGGGCTTCGCCCTGGCCCCTGGTTCGCCCGGAAAGTCCGCCGGCAACGATGGCGCCGACATGGGTGGCCGCATTGCCGGCGTCTTGCTGAATCCTCCGACCAACGTGGCGGTCCACTGATCGCCCACCGAGCTTCTGCGGAGCCAAGGGCGTTTCGTTGACGTTGCATGAATCGCTGACGGTCGGCAGCAGCACCACCGACACGTTGAAGCTCAAAACGCTGGTCGTTTCAGGCACGCCACCGGATGTGCTGTGAGGCCTTCAGGCCGCAAACGGCTGGGCAGGTCCTGGTCCACCACCGCGCCACTCTCCGCGGCAGCCGCGCCCTCGCCTCGCGCAAACACCTGCTCATCAGATTGTTGTTGGCTACTCGTCAGCGAGAATCTGCTGCGCAATGTTGTCCACCACCACAGGACTTTCAAAATAGGTGACGACTGCCTCGGTGCCGTACTTCTCTCGGACAAAGGCGCGCCATGATGCTGTGTACATTGCCTCGGCCTCTGCTCTCGAGTTCCATAAGTAAACACCACCTGCCATGGTTCCCCCCTCGGATAGCACGTAATGCTTCCGCAATAAGCCTTGCACGCCTCGATACTTTGGCGCAGTGCTCAGGAAAATTTCCCGCGCTTCCTCGCGGGTGATCGGCTTTGGCAAAGCAAACGCAGTAGTAACGATGATCACCTTGTCCTCCTGGTTGTCACTTCGACATACCACTGCGGCCGCTGCTCTTTTGCAAACGCGTGCAGCTCGACCAGATGCTCGCGTGAGCTCTGAGAACGATCGCTACGAAAATGAATGCAAAAGTGTCCTGCTTCAATATGCTCAATGGCGTAGCGACAGCCTTCAATCTCGATAAACCCGCCGCTCCCCTGGTGCACGACTCTCATGTCTATATGTAGCTTTAGCCAAACTTTTGAGGCAAATGGCTCGCAACCACGCCTGAATCACTAACCAACCGAGCCGCCATTTTCCAGCCTGCTCGACCAGTGGGTTGGGCCGCTCCCTTCACCCCCGGCGCAGCCCGGCCTCCAGCCGCAGCTGATCGCTTGCATACGCACTACCTTACCTACCCTCTTGTGCAACCACGGTACCTTGGTGAGCAGCATTTCTCCGGCTTTGGCGATGCCGTGCCACTCGGTGGGAACCGAGGGCTGTAGGGCCTGTAGACCAACCAGCTCCCACCGATTAGTTGTTTCGGAGTATGTGCGTAGCGTCACGAACGAGGATACAGGCTGACCTGTTGGCCCGAGTGCCTTGAAGTCGTCCATGATCATGCGGCCACCGTTGAGATGAAGAGCGGACCACTTGGCCTTGTACTTGAATGGCGTGCCGTCCTCTTTGTACCGAACTGCGTCGGCATCCCATTCACCAATGAGGAAATCGAACTGTTTCGACTCGGCAATCGGTTCCTTCATGTATCGAAGGACCTCTGGCGGGATTGAAGGCGTAGAGGTCTTCTCGACTGACATCGAGTTTGCTCCGTTGTTTTCGGACTGAGCACATAGTCTCATATGGAAGCCGACGGGCAGTGCCAAGCAGCCCAGCAGGAGAGGCTTACGCGCTCTGATGCCTAACGTTTGAGCAACGCTGGCGCCATGCCTCGCCAAGCGCCTGGCGCAGGACGGCTTTGCCCCAGCCCTGCCCGCGATACGCCGCATGGGTGACGACATTCTCGATGAGGCCGTACGGACGGCAGGCGCGTGTGAGGTTGGGAATGACGGTGAGTGTGCAACTTGAGACGAGCGTACCCGGAGAGAAACCTCCGAAGTACTTGATTCGCGGATTGGCGAGAGCTTCCACCCAAACAGCCTCGACTGTTTCCAACGGTGGCAGCGGGTCATCTTGTTCATGCAGGTGTGCGTAGAGGCTGAGCAGCATAGGCAACTCGTGCAACTGGACTTCACGGATCTCCATGTGTGCGACCTAACGTGATAGGTGAGCGGCAGACAACCATGTTGCCGACGTTAAATAAACCTGCAAGCAGCGCCGCCGTTGACTGTTCGCTCGACCGATGGGTCGGGCCCAGGATCGCCACCAACACTGCCGCTCGTTAAGCCCTGCCTGCGCCACTCTACCTTCCCGGGGGCAAGCTGTCCCACCACCCAATCCCCACGATGGCTTACAAGCCGATCACCACGCGAAAAGCCTGTGCAGCGCCGCGATGAGCCGGCGCGCGCATGGCACAGACCCATTGCCTGTCTCCGCCACAGACCAGCATGTCGTCGGCACCGTCCGTGGGGGCGGCGGTAGAGGTCCATTGGGCGAAGCGGCCCACCGCTTCCCTCACACCCCAGGGCGAGGGGCCGAAACGGCCCTCGCCGCCCGCGTTGTTCCCCCAGGGAAAGCGCCTGGCATCAGGGCCGCGGACCGCCATTTCCCACTCGTCCGCCGTCGGCAGGCGGACCGCGAGCCCGGTGGCCGCAGCCAGCTGCCGGCAGTGCGCGAGCGCGCCGGCGTGGTCGCACACGAGCGCGTCCGCCCCGCCCGGCGCCGCAACCAGTCCGCTGCTGATGAAGAATCCGCTACCCGACTGCCAGCGGATGGGGTTGTCGACCTGCATGCGCGGCAGTGTCTCGCCCAGCCAGTGACCGATCGGCGGCACCCAGCACAAGGCGATCCCCGCGCCATCAAGCACGTGCCCCCCGTCCTCGCTCGAGATGCCTGGCGGCAATTCGCCCGGTGGGGGAACCTCGTCCGGCAAGGGCGTGCCCAGCGAGGTGATGAACAGGAAAACCTTCTCGTGATGCAGCACGGGCTCGCCCGCCAGGCAGCGCAGCAGGTGATCGTGCATTGCCGCCCGGGTCGTCGGCGGGGCTGGCGACAGCGGCGGAACGTCGACGCCCTCCAACAGCTCGAGCGCACACAGCTGCAGGGTGCGCAGCATGCGCCGCTCGTCGAGATTGACTCCGTCGGCGGTGTCCTCGGGCAGTCGTGTCCGGGCCACCTCGTCGGCCAGCGAGCCAGCACGCAGCCTCGCAGCCACCACCACGGCGGTGACGCGCACCTCCCAGTCGGGGTCCTCGAGGGCAGTGCGCAGCACGGCTTCGATGGGCGCGTTGCTCTGTCGGCGGTCGTGCGCGAGCCAGCGCAGGATCTGAAGCTTGTTGGCCGTGCTGCCGGCCAGCAGGAAAATGGCCGACTTGTCGGGATGCACCGCCTTCCACTGGCCAACAGTGCCCAGGGCGGCCAGCCCCGGCTGTGCGATCAGGCGCATGCAGGTGCGAGCCGCCTGCCGGGCCACGGTGGCATTGGCGTCGTCCATGCACTGTGTGGCGTCGCCCAGCAGGGCCGGGTCGCCGAGGGCCTCGGCCATGCGCAGACCGAGCAGGCGCGACGCGGCGTCGGGGGCGCGCAGCAGCGCACGCGCCTGCGCCGCCCCCTGGGACGGCAGGCGCGAGGCCAGCGCCGCCAGCGCGGCGTCGCCATGCGGACCGGATGCACGCAGCTGGCGCAGGCCTGTGGCCGGGTCGAAGTGGCAGTGCAGGCGCACGCTCGTGCGCTCGAACTCGGCGATCTCGGGTTCGCCCTCGATGAGCGGCGACGGTGCCGTGGGGTCGGCCACGCGCTGCCAGCCCTCGTCGCGCAGGCGTGCGGCGAGGTCGGCGAAGGACAAGGGGCCGTTGATGATGAGCGTGTCCATGCGTCGAGGCCTCTTCCTCACCGTGATGTGTTGGGGAACCGCTCACCGTTGAGCAGGCGGATGACGATGCCACGCGCATCCAGCGGCTGGCCCGTCTTCGGGTCGGGCGTTCCGACGGGGATCCGCTGCACGATCCTGCCATACCGGTCGATGAGGGTGATGGCGTCGGTCTTGCTCTTGCCGAAGACCACGGCCATGTCGTCGCCCAGCACGAGCCGCACATTCATGGGGGTCTGCTGCACGTGCCCCCGCAGGTGCTCCGGCGTCTCGTGGAACGGCAGCATGCGCACGCCCGGGTCGCTGGCGGCGTCGCCCAGGCGCTCGAAGCCGTGCTGCTCGCGCATCCAGATGATCTCGAAGCGAGCCTGCGGCGCGTCGCGCACGATGCGCTCGATCATGCCCAGGAACTCGCCCGCCGCGCCGCCGCCCATGTAGAAGTCGACGATGACGAACTTCGTCTTGTGCTCGGCGATCTGGGCACGGATGGCCGCCTCCATGTTGGGTGCGCGTGAGTTGTCCTGCGCCTTGGGGACAGGGATGACGCGGTCGCGGATGGCCGGGTTGTCGTGGGCCAGGGCGTCGGCCAGGAAGACGCCACCGCGCTCGACGGCGATGATCGCGTCGGGCTCGAGGGTCCGCAGCCGCTCGCGGATCGCGGCGATCGCCTCAACGTTGTCGGCCAGCGCGGACTGCAGAACGAAGCCGTCGAGGTCGACGCCGCGCTCCTTGGCCATGCCGCGCAGCAGGTCCACCAGTCGCTTCGCCCCGGGGCGCCGGCCGGTGTAGCCCGGGAGGACGTCCTGCAGGACCGCATCCGCCGACAGCCCGAGATCGCGCCCCAGCCTTTCGGCAATGCGCCTGACCTCCGCCGACCTGCCGTGCTCGCCGTGGAGCCGCTTCAGCTCGTCGATGCGACCCTGGGCGGCGGCCCGTTCATGGTCCGGCACGGTCTTCAGGCGCTCCTCGACGACCCGGCCCTTGGAGACGATCCATTCGACCATCTCGTTGAAAATGAGCTCGGGCTTGCCGAGTGCCAGATCGCGCGCCAGTTCGGTCACGATTTCCCGGATGACCGGCTCCTTGTGCAAACGCGCCTTGAGGTCGGCCACGCGCTCGCCCATCGCCCGGCGCCGCTCCTTGGCGGCGCGGAACCGCTCGGCCTGAAGGGCACTGTGTTCCTGCGGCGTGAGGGAGGCAGCATTCCACTGCGGTCGCAGCTCGCGCGGCGCGTAGATCGCATCGGTCACTTTGTCCGGTGCGATCTCCAGGGCCTCGCCGATCGAATCGCGCAGGCTGCGGTAGGTGTCGGCATCCGCAGCGCGCAGGGCCTCGTCGAGCCTGCTCATCTGGTCTTCGACGACGCGGCGGCGCTCGGGCGGGAGCGCTTCCAGTTTCTTCCGGACATCTGGAAGGTCGGCCCGCGCCGGAGCTTCGACGGCTGCTTCGTCGGGCGCGGGTGTTTTGGGCAGGCTGCTCTCCGCCGCCACGAAACCCCGCCCGGGCTGCTCGCGCAACTCGGGCGATTCGAGCACCTTCTGGTGCGCATCGATCTGGCGGCTGAGGTGGTTGATCTCCTCGACCAGCCTGGTCTGCGCCTCCGGGCTCAGCCCACCCTCGGACAGCCGCTGCATGCGCTCGTGGATGATCCCCGGCAGCTTCTCAAGTTCGAGCTTCGCCTCCCAGCCCTTGGTGCCGACGCTCGTCAGGTTGAACCAGTCCTTGAACCGCCGCAGCTTGCCGAGCAGGCCCTCGTAGCGGCGCATGGTCTGGATGGTGTGCGCGTGCAGCAGCACGTCGGTGGGCCTCGCATCGGGGCCGACTTCGACGCGCACCCCATGGCCCGGCCCGCGCGGGTCGGGAATCACGTGCACGGCGTTGCCCTCGAGCCCGTCCGCATTGACGCGCACGTCGACCTTGTCGGTGAGCGTCTTCGGCAGCCCATCGCGCAGGGCCTGCGTGGCGGGGTCGACGGCGGGTTCTGGATGGGCTCCCGGTGCCCCCTCCTTGGCGCCCGGCTCGGTCTTGGCCTGCGGACGTGCCTCCGCTTGCGGCCGCGTGGCGGGCTCCGCCTGTGGCTCGGCCGGCGGCACCTCCCGGGGCTCGGCCGCCTTGACGAGCCGGCGCTGTTCGCCGATCAGGCCGCGCTGTTCGATCTCGGCCTGCGCGCGGTGCGCCTCGGGCGAATTCAGGAACTCGCGGTGGGTTGCGCCGGGGTTGCGGGCCCGGTGCTGCGCGCGCGCGTCGTTGAGGATGCGGTTGGCTTCGGTCAGGCGACCTTCGGGGGTCGACAGACGCACGTGCGCGCTGTACGCACCATGCGCGCCGCGCACGCCGTGGATCACCGCACCCAGCTGCACGGCACCTTTCACGCCTTCGTAGGTGCCCGCGGCCAGGTTGAGCAGCGGGTTGCCCTCCCAGGTCTTGTCGTTGAGCGCCGTGCCCGCGAAGGACGAGGGCAGCGCGCTCACGGCGTTCTCGATGCCCTCGGCCAGGCCCTCCGCCAGGATGCGCAAGGCCTTGTTGTCGCCCTGCGCCATGCGCGCCAGGATGTTCGTGCCCTTGATGCCGCGCGTGAGAAAGCCCGCCTCCATCTCGTTCAACCCCGAGGCCACCTTGCCGGCCAGCTGGCCGGCGCGGCTCTTCGCCACGCCCTGCATGACCTCGGTCCCGCCGACCTTGCCGAGGAAGCGCACGAGGCGGTTGGGCTGGGCGATGCGCTGGCCGGCCTGCTCGGCCGCGCCGGTGGCGCCGCGCAGGATCTTGCCGCCCATGCCGGCGGTGGCCGCGGCGGTGAGCGCATCCACCACGCCGACCGCGAGGTCCACGCCGATGTCCTCGGCACCGTATGCGCCGCCCTGGATCAGCGCCTTGGTGCCCATGGTCGTGACGGTCGCGGCCACCGAGGCGATCACGGCGATCATCACCGGCCCGAGCGTGCCGCCGCTCAGCGCCGTGAGGGCCGCCCCGACGGTGATCGCCACCGCCAGGCTGGCCACCTGCGCCGCGAAGTTCGCGACGCTGTCGATGGCGCGCCGGTGGTCCTCGACGCCCTGCTGCACGAGCTCGACGCGGTAGTCGAGCTGCTCGCGCAGCAGCTCGCGCTCTTCGTCGGAGAGGTCGCGCCGGTCGAGGTCGCCCTTGAGCTCGTTGAGGCGGCCCATCTGCTGGCTCACCCAGTCGGCCTCGTTGCCCGCCGCGGCGCCGCCCAGCACGCCGGTGAGCTCGCCCAGCTCGCGGTTCACGCGGCGCTGCTCCTGGTCGATGCGCTCCTTGGCGGATTCGGGCGCGCCGTGGTCGTACATGTCCAGGATGTCGGAGGCGTCGCGGCCGCTGAGCTCGCTGTCCAGCACCTTGCGCAGGTCCTCGCCGCCGTGGGTGGCGGCCCAGTCCGCACGCAGCTTCTCGATCTCCGCCTTGGTCATGCCGCCAAGGCGGGTGCGCAGCGCCTCCTCGTCCGTGCCCACGCCCTTGGTGGCGTAGTCGACCTCCTGCAGCGCGGTCAGCCGGCCGCCCTGCTTGTGCAGCGCGCGCGCCTTCTCCAGGTCCACGCCCGACATGTTGGCCTCGATGGTGTAGGACAGCGGGTAGAAGTACTTCTTCTGGTAGGCGTCGTCGAGTGCCTCCATGCTGATGTGGGAGCGGCGCTGCGCCTCGGCGTCCGCCTGCTTGTCCAGCTCGCGCTCGAGCCGCATCAGCTCGATCGACATCTCGTTCTCGGTCAGCGGCGGCGTCTTCTTCATCAGCTCGGCGCGCTTGCGCTCGACGATGGCCTTGCGCGCCGGCCCCTGGTCGAGGCGCGTCTCCTCCAGGGCGCGTTCGTACTGGTTGGTGAGGACCTTGTTGATCGCCTCGTCGCTGGCCCACACGCCCTGGCGCTCGATCTCTATGCGCGCCGCGTCGGCCTTGACCATGTCGTTGTCCGCGAGCGCGTTGGCGAGGTCGCGTTCGGGGCCTGGGTCCATCTCGCTGGCGAAGGCCCGGCGCAGGACGCTCTTGCCCGCCAGGCCTGGCTCGTTATATTGCTCGACGTCCTTGTAGCGCTGGTTGAACTCCTTCTCGATGAGCCCGGTGCGGCGGCGGATCTCCGCCTGCAGCTGCGCCGAACTCCAGCCCTCGTTGCGGGCCTGCGCCAGCACCTCGTCGCGCACGCGCTTGTAGGTGGACTCGATGTCCTCTTCCTTGGTACCCCAGCCGAAGAGCCCGCCGCGCATGGCCTCGTCGATCGCGATGGCGTCGGCGGCCTCCTTGTCGCCGCGCATCAGGGCCTTGGCCTGCTCCTGCTCGTTGCCCTCGTCGAGGTTGTCGAGCAGGGCCTGGTCCAGGTCCTTGCCGTAGCGGCGCTTGTAGGCGGCGCGGATCTGCGCGACCTCCTCCTGGGAGCGGCCGCGCAGGAGGTCCATGATGGCCTTCTCGTCGGTGTTGATGATGCCGAAGGCGTCGTCGAGCGCCGCCGCGTCGGCCTCGGCGCCCTTGCCCTCCAGGCGCAGCTTGGCCTGGTCCATCTCGTCGGCGTCGAAGGCGGCCTGCATCGCGAAGTCCATGTCGACGTGGAACATGGCGCGGTACAGGCGGCGCACCAGCGCGCCCTCGAAGGCCGAGAGGCCCTCGAGGCTGCGCAGCATCGCTGACTCGTCGCTGTCGAAGTTGTCGAGCTGGGCGTGGATGTCCTGCGCGATCTTCGGGCCGTTGAAGGTGGGCCGCATGAAGTGGGCCACCTCCGCCACCTTGGGCATCTCGCCGTCGGGCTTGGCCAGCAGCTCGGCCTCGAACACGGGCCTGGCGGTCTCGAGGTATTGGCGGGCCAGGCGCTGGCGCAGGAGCGTCGCCGCCACGTCCAGCGGGTGCGTGCCGGGCGGCTGGGCGAAGTACTCGGTGATGACGGCGCGCTGGTCCGCGGTGAGCTGCTCGTTCTTCAGCAGCTCCTCCTTCGTGGCGCCCTTGGCGACGGCCGCCTGGATCTCGCCCACCAGGCCGAGGTCGGTGGCGATGCCGTTGCGCGTCTCCTCGGTGCGATCGACGCACCATTGCTCGTTGGCCTTCCTGGACTCGCCGAACCAGCGGCCCAGCTGGGCCTTGAAGCGCTCCCACCAGCTCTTGCCCTCGAGGATGCGGTCCTCGGCCCACAGGCGCGCGGCATCGATGGCTTCGTTGCCGGCTTTCTCGACCGCGGCGCGGTTGTCGCGGGTCTTGTCCCTGGCCTCGGTGAACAGCAGGCGCATCGCGGTGCGCAGCTTCTCGACGGCGCCGCGCGCCGCGGCACGCACGGCCGCCGTGAAGTCGGCCAGCTGCCGCACGACCTCGGGCTTGCTGCGGTCGTGCGGCAGCAGCGGCGGGGCCGGGTGCAGGCCCTGGAACTCTTCGCGCTGGGCCAGCGCGTTGGTGGCCTCGACCCGCTCGTACTGGCCGCGGTTGAGCTCCTTCTCGCGTTTCTCGCCGGCCTTCTGGTAGATGCTCGTCTGGTTGTTCACGCGTGTGCGCACCCAGCGGATGACGAGGTCGCGCCGCGCGTTGATGACTTCGGGGTCGCTGCCGCCGGTGGCCGCCTCCTGGCGCTGGATGATCTCCTCGTCGGTGAGCTGGCGCGCACCCTCGATGGCGTCCAGGGCCTCTTGCCCCGTCTGGGAGACACCCTCGGCGGCCTTCTCGGCGCTCGTGGTGATCGCCTTTTGCGCCTCGGCGGCCTGCTTCTCGAGTTCCGCCTTGCGCTCGCCCACCATCTTGTCGAGCTCGGCGCCGCTCACGCCTGCGGCGGCCGCGATGTCGCGCAGCTCGGCGTTCATGCGCGGCGCCACGGTGCCGGACAGCGCCTGGCCAATGTCGGGGAAGAGCTTCAGCAGCGCCCCCTGTGGCACGGCCATGCGGCGCAGGCGGACCAGCACGTCGGCGGTGGCGCTGTCCATCGAAGCAAGCAGGCGCGCCACGACCTGCGCGACCGGCGTGCCGAGGCCGGGCGGCAAGGGGGTGACGGGTTGCGGGCCGGTGTCCTTCAGCGGCGCGGGGGCGCCTTCGGCTTTTTCCGGGTCTTGCTTGATGGGGACAGCCAACGCGGCACGGGCCTTCTCGAGCGCCTTGCGCTCGGGGTTGGCGGGGTCCTCGGGGATCTTCGCCGCGGCCTCCGCACCCTCCGTGGACAGCAGCTGGAACAGCCTGTTGTCCACGGACTGGTCGCCGATGCGCGGCATGTTGCCGCCGACGCTCATGCCCGGCACCACTTCGATCACCGCGGAGCGCGACAGGCTGGGCAGCTGCGCGTCGGGCAGGCGCTTGTTGCTGGCCGCCTCGACCGCGGCCACCTGCTCCGGGATGGGGTTGCTCCTGGGCGGGGCCGGTGGGTTCGGCACCTGGGGCGGCGCGGTGATGTTGGCGGCGGCGGCCGCGGGCACACCCTGCGTCTTCTGGCGTCGCGCGGCGTTGGCCTTGACGGCGGCAGCCGTGATCTGCCCTGGCCCGCCAGCGACGCCCGCCATGTCGGGGCGAGGCATGGCGGCGCCCGCGCGGGCCACGCCGCCCTGCCAGCGCTGCACGATGATGCGGGGGTTGGGCGCTTCGCCGCCTTCGCCCAGGGCGCTGTCGCCGCCACCACCACGTACCGGCGGCCTGGCAGGGGATGGGGCCGCCACGGCACCGGGTTCAATGACCGCGGCGTCCTCGGGCCCAGCCCGTGCGCCGGCGTCCGCCTCTTGGGACGGCCGCTCCGCGCCCTCTTCAGGCGCCTCACCGAGGGGCCCGGGGGCTTCCTTGCCCTCCTTGCCCTCCTTGCCCACCTTGCCCTCCCCGGCTGCGGGCTTCGCCTCCCTGGGTGCCTTCTCATCCTGGGACGCCTTGGCTGGCTTGCCGGCATCCGCGTCCTGTGAGGTGTCGGGTGTCTTCTCGCCCTCAGGCGCGGGCGTCTCGGCCTGGGCCTGCGGCTGGGGAGGCTCCATCGGGGCGCGGTCCTGTGCCTCGGCCCCCGTGTCGGGCGCGCTGCCCCGTCCGGTTTCCTGCACCGCATCGTCCAGGTCGAAGGCGCCCGAGTCCGGCACCACGTTGCCGCGCGCCGTGATCCGCAGCGGCGGCATCGACAGCACGCGCATCCCGTTGCCTGCGGCCGCCGGCACGGTGACGACGTACGTCGAGGCGCCGAGGTCGCGCGCCAGCTGCCCGTTGGGCATTGCGGCCGGCACGGGCGCGGCCCGCGGCGCCGGCGCCTGGCTTGAAGGCACAGACAGGGGCGTGGGCCTGCGCTTCAGTCCCACGCCCGGCTGCCGCACCTGCCCGCCCATGGCGATTCACCGTGGCAGCGATGCCGCCAACCGCTCGTCGTTGCGCTGCAGCGGCGGCCCGGCCGGCGCCGCAGGGCCGCGGAACCGGGCCAGGTCCGCGGGGGCCAGGATGCGCGCCTCGCGGTGGAACTGCCGGGCGATGGCCGCGCCGAGGTGTGCCTGGGTGATGAACTCGCTGCCCTCGTCGGCGGCGATCAGGGCGGCCGTGTGGCCGACGGAGACAATGCCCGCGCCCGTGAGGTCGATGGCGGCCAGCGAGGCCAGGTCCACGCCCGGGTGCAGCGGGGCGTCGGGCGGGAAGGCCCGGGCCCACAGGCGCAGCCGCTGCGCCAGCTGGGGCCGCGGGAAGTTCAGCAGCACGTGGAAACGCCGGATGAACGCCGGGTCGATCTCGTCGTGCAGGTTGCTGGCCAGCACTGCCAGCCCGCCGAACGACTCGACGCGCTGCAGCAGGAACCCGACCTCGAGCGCAGCGTAGCGGTCGCTGCTCTGGTGGATCTCCCCGCGCTTGCCGAAGAGGGTGTCCGCCTCGTCGAAGAACAGGACGGCATGGGACGCTTCGGCTTCGCGGAAGGCGGCGTCGATGTTCTTCTCGGTCTCGCCCACCCACTTCGACACCAGCTGCGCAAGGTCGATCTTGAGCAGCGGCAGCTCCAGCTCGTGCGCAATGACCTCGGCCGCCAGCGTCTTGCCGGTGCCGCTGTCGCCAGTGAACAGCGCCTTCAACCCGCCCGCGCCCATGAGGCGTCCGAAACCCCAGGACTCGTTCACGCGCGACAGGGCGCGGTAGAAGCGCGGGATCTCCAGGACCTGGTCGCGCAGGCTGTCGGGCAGGATGAGGTCGTCGGGGCCGCGGTGCGGAACCACGGCGCGCGCAAAGCGGCCCGCCTTCTTCTGGGCCACCATGCGGCACAGGTCGCCGACCCGCACCGCACCGCCGCTCCCCCTGGCCGCGTCGGCCTCGGCCTGGGTGCGCGCCGCCTGCGCGACGGCCAGCTGCTCGCCCACCGACATGCGGTAGCGCGCCGCCAGGTCCTGTGCGGCCTCGCCCGCCAGCAGCGGCAGCTGCCTCTGCCACTGGCGCGCGCAGGTCTGCAGTGCCGGCGCCGCAAGCACGGCTTCGAGGTAGCGGCGCGCGGCGATCAGCCCGGTCGGCCGCCAGGGATGCTCGCCGCTGAGGATGACGGGAATTGCGCTGGATTCGAGCTGGGTGGCGAGCTGCGGGTGAGCCTCGTCCTGGAACCGGGCCGCGTCCACCCACAGCACGCTGCCGGTGTCGACCGTCAAAGCCAGCACCTGCGCCAGGTCCATGTCGGGCAGCCAGCGGCGCAAGGGCCGGCCCGCGGCCTGCGCCACCGCCTTGACAGCGTCGTCGACGGGCGCAGCGCGCTCTCCCCACAGGCCGACCAGGTCCGCCCTGCCCTCGCGCAGGGCGCCGGCAATGTCGGCGAGCCGGGGGGCCTCGTCGAAGCACGCGGTGGTGAGCGCGGCGGGGATCGGCACGCGGGTCGGGTCGCCGAAGAGGTCGCGCCAGCCGCGGCCCGGGTCCGTCAGCGCCTGCAGCGCGCGCGGGGCCAGCCGGCACGCGCGGGCCAGCTCAGGGCCGGGCGCCTCGTCGGCCAGCAGCAGCCCAAGGCGCCGCAGGGTGCCGTGCGCCCCGAGGGCGCGGCGGCGCGCCGCCCACTGCGCCGGCGTCTCGGCGGTCAGCGCGCACAGCAGGTCGATGCTCGGCAGCTGGCGCGTCACGTCGTCCTGTATGAAGGCGAAGATCCGCGCATACCCGCGGTGAAGCTCAGACGCGGCGCACACCAGCAGCATGTCGATCTCCGCAGGGTCGAGGGCGAACGCCGCGGCCGCGGCGTCCAGCGGCAGCGCGACACCGCACGCCGCGGCCCGGGTCCGCAGGACGGCCTCGTCCTGCTGCTCGTCATCGCTCAGCCGGCAGACCGTGCCATGGACGAAGTGTTCCGACGCCTCGACCTGCGCAAGCAGCTGGTCGACGTGCGGATCGGTGATGCAGTAGGGCTTCACGTCCGGCCGCGTCAGCGCCTCGTTCAGCCGCTTCTGCCCGGCCACCGCGAGGCGCAGCGCCCGGCGCAGCGGTCGCAGCCGCAGCGCGAGGTGCGCGAGCGCGAGGTCCACGGCGGACTCGCCAGGTGCGGCGGCGTGGCTCATGGCCCGGCGAACTCCACCCGCCGGCCCGGCCACCAGGGCACTCCGACGATGTCGCGGAGCAGGCCGTGCTCGGCGAGGTCCATGAAGCGGCGGCCCAGCGCCGGGCGCACCCGCACCCGGCCCTCCTCGACGCTCACGGTGCCGCCGAGGTCACCCAGGCGCCGCAGCGCCAGCAGGGGCTGGGGGGGCTCGCGCTCGCGCCACAGGGTGTCGGCGAGTTCGCCCAAGGCACTGCACACCGCGAGCGTGATGGAGACCTCCGCCGGCAGGCGCGCCGCGCCGCGCACGGCGGGCAGCACCAGGGGGCGCATCTCGACGAATTCCGAATGCGTCGCCGCGAGCACGTCGCGCGCCTCGTCGAAGACGTGCCGCAACCCGGCACCGCGCTGGCGCAGCAGCGGCTCGTTGGTCCAAAGCATGTCACCGGCCCGGCGCCAACCGGCGGCACGCGGCGGCGCGCCCAGCGCGACGGCACGCTGGCCGCGGCGCCCGAATGCCTCCGCGAGTGAGGCGTCGTCGGTGGCTTCGAGTGCGAGCCACCACAGGCAGCGCGGCAGCAGCTCGGCCATGCGCAGCACGTCCTCGGGATGACGGAACCAACCGAGCGGCTGCGACGAGGCGATGTCGAGCACGGCCCAGCATCCGCCCTCCAGTGGCTCGACCAGGATGCCCGGGCGCCTGCCCGTGGGTCGGTCCGCAGGCCACAGCGAGGCATCGAGCGGGGCACAGGCGCTCGAGAGGCCCTTCAGGAAACCCACCATGCGTGCGTTGTCGGGCGGCTCGTCCTGCCCGCACATCGCGGCGGCCAGGCGCCGGGTGGCGAGGCCGCGGTCCCAGCCCCGGTGGGGCGGCGGCGAGAGCTTGTAGGCCAGCGCCGCGGCGAAGCAGTCCGCGTGTTCGAGCTGGTCGACGCAGACGAGCGCGGCGCGCAGCGCCTCGAAGTACTTCCGGCGCGCAAGGATGCCCGTCACGATGAACGGCAGCACCGACTCGACCGCCACGCTCGCGCGGCGTGGCTGGCGGGCGGGTGACATGCGGTCTCGCAGGCCCGCTGAGCGCCGGGGTGCAGGCCCGGCCTGCGGCGCTGCACCCTCGAACCGCGGCGGGCTGCCGGGCGGGGGAGCGCTCCCGGGTGGCTGCGGTGTGTCCGGCAGCGTGCTGGGCACGGGCAGCGCCCCGGCCGCGAGCGGCGGCGGCGCGGTGAGCGCCTCCACGAGGCGCAGGAGCGCCTGGCGCAGCGGCACGCCGCCCTCGTCAGGCGCGCCGAGCAGGGCTTCGAGGCGCGCGACCAGGGGCGTGATCGGGCTTGCAGGACATGCGCGGTGGGGACTCGCGCCGGCCAGCTCCTCGACCAGCACGCGCGCCCACACCCGCAGCGCAGCGGCGTCCGCCACGGCGAACATGCGCGGCATTTCACCCGCGCGCTGCCAGGCGATCAAGGTGTCGGTGATGGCGGTGGGCGACGCTGCATCGCTCTGCAGCTGCGCCGGCGTGGGGTCGGCCTCGGGGCCGGCTGCCGGGCCCTGCCGGGGCGCATCCGACAGGGCCCGGGCCAGGGCGTCCTGCACGCGTTGCGTCAGCGCACCGGTGGCCGCTTGGGCGGCCGGCTCCGCCGGGGAGGCAGCCCAGCCGCCCAGTTCCGACAGCCGCACCGGCACGCACAGGCGCAGTTGCCGGATCGTGAGGTCGGCCGGGGCGTCGGCCAGCTGAGCGGCCAGCGCCCGCATCAGCCAGGCCGGCAGGCGCTGCGTCGCCTGGTCGACGAGCTGGCGCGGGTTGCTGCCCCAGGACCAGCCACCATGGCGGACCACGCGCAGGCGGCAGCGGTGGATGCGGATCGCGTCCACGGTCAGGGCACGGTTTCCGCGACGACCCGGGTGGTGTAGCCCGGCGCCAGGATCACGACGGTGTAGCCGCCCGCCCCGAGCACCAGGCCCGCGGCGCCCGCGCTGGCGGTGCGCGCGATGGGCACTGCGCGTACCACTGGCTCGGCCAACGCACCGCCCGTGACGTGCACGAACACCTGGATGTCGCTGGGCGTCGCGACCGGCAGGGTGACGGTGACGGTGCTGCCGTCCAGCGCCACCGTCAGCCCGGCAGCCTCGCTCTGCTGCTCGACCCGCAGGTCCTCGGTGACGGTGAACAGCTGGGGGCGATAGAACAGGCGCGTGTCGTGGTCGACCAGCGCGATCTTCAGTTGGTCCTTATCGATCAGCGCATGCAGCCCGGCGTTGGCGCTGTCGCGCACGAGGATGCCGCCTGCGGCCACGTCGTCCACGCTCAGGGCCTGGTCGGGCTGCGCGTTGCGCGTGGCGGCGCCCAGCACGTGGCTGGTGGACTTGAATGCGACGACGCTCATCTTGTTCATCAGCTGCCCTCCGCCGGCTTGACGAAGCCCATGACCAGGTAGTCGCAGACACCGGGCAGCACCATGGCCGCCGGCGCGCCGGCGGTGGACTCCCAGCGCACGACGCACACCACGCGCCGGCCGTCGACGCGGCAGTCGAGCGGCTGCATGAGCCAGTGGTTGCCCGCCGCCAACGGCGGCAGCGAGGCCGGCTGCTGGAAGCGCGGCTGCACCTGGATCTGCACGCTGGCCTCGCCCGCATCGAGCTGCGCCTGCGTGATGCCCGCGGGCAGCGGCACGTCGAGGCCGTCGGTGATGACGCCGGACTCCACCTGCACGCCACCGGCGATGGCGCCGAGGATCTTGCCCTCGGCGATCACGTCGCCCTGCGCGTTCACGGTGAACACCGGCACCACCCGCCCCAGGCTGTCGTGCAGCCCGAAGCGCATCTGCCCGCCGCCGGTGTTGTCGACGACCAGCGCGGCCTTGTCAGGCAGCGTGCGCGGCGCCGAGCGCAGCACGAGGCCGTCGCCCAGGCCGGTGACGTCGCCCGCGCGCACGCCGACGTAGCCGCGCGTGACGTCGCCGTCCACGTTGCGCACCGACACGAAGCGCGAGCCGTTCCAGCTGACGAACCCGAGGAGGATGCGCCACGGCGCCTGCCCGCTGCCCACCGGTGCGTCCGGATCGGGCACGACCTGGCTGTCGAGCTCGGCCGCCGAGCCCAGCGCGCCGAAGGTGATGGCGAAGGACTCGCTGATGCGCGTGGCGGGGTTGTCCACGCACGACGAGGCGCGGCGCGCCGCGGCGCTGCCCTGCTCGTCGCGGCCGACGATGAACACGGGGTAGAAGTGCTTGGTAGGGTCGTTGGCGCTGTCGGTGATGTTGCGCTCGTCGAAGGCATCCTCACTGACGCGCACGGACTCGGTCACGACGATCTCGCGCCCGCCCCCGTCGATGGCCAGCCCGGGCGAGACCGTCACCTCCACGTAGGGACCGAGCGTGTCCGTGCGCGGCGTGCCGACGAGCTCGAGCCCGTCGGCGATGCCCCAGCTGTGCAGGTGGCTGTCGTGGCGCGCCCGCGAGCCGCGGGCGTGCGAGACGATGGCGTTGACGTCGCCGGCGCTCAGGATCTGGTTCTCCGAGAACACCGGCCGGGTGACGGGGGCGCTCATGGCGACCTCCTCTTCTCAAGGGCCACGATCCGCTTGTGCAACTTTTCGCTGGCCTCGCGCTGCTCGTCCAGCCGCTGCATCAGGTCGCGGATCACCGTGGCCTGCTCGAGCGCGTCGGGTGAGAGCCGCTTGTCGATCTCCTGTGTCACGTCCTTGAGCCGCGCGTCCATCTTGCGCTGCACCCGCTCGGCCGCGCGTTCGACCTGGGTGCGCACCGTCTCGGCAGCCGGGCCGGCGGCGGCGGGGTGGTGCTGGCCGAAGACGCCGCCGAGGGCCCGTTGCGCGACGTCGGCGTCGGTGTAGCGCGCGAGCATCGAGGTGACCACCGGGTCGCGCGCAGTGAGGCGCGCGACGTTGCCGCTGATGTTGAGCGAGGCGCGCACGTCGCCCCCGTCCAGGCCGGTGAAGCGCATCAGGTTCGGGAACACCTCGCTGGACGCGGCCAGCGCACCCAGCTGGCTGCCGGACTGGAAGAACGCGGTCTGCCGCTTCAACGCGGCGTGTTGCGCGGGCAGGTCGTCGGTGCGGATCGACGGTCGCGGGGCGCGCACGCGGAAGCGGTCGGCGAAGTCGCAGCACAGCCGCTCCAGGCCCTGGCCGAAGGCATGCAGCAGCGGGATCCAGTAGCGCAGGTTGGGCTCGGTCAGCAGGAAGGTGCGCTCCAGGTTGCAGATCTCGCAGACGTCGCAGTCGTCGATCTGCACACAGGCCAGCTTGACCGCCGGGTCCTCGCAGGTGGGGCACGGCGGCAGCAGCGCGGCACAGATGCAGTCGAGCAGGTAGCGGATGAAGGCGCGCGACAGCTTCTCGAGGGCGCGGTAGCCCGCCTCCGGGGCCTCCTCGCCGCTGGGCAGCTGGATGGCGTTGACCTCGGCCTCGAGGCAGCATTGGCCGGTGGGTGGACATTCGTCGATCTTGCGCAGCAGCCATGCCTTGAAGCGGGCCAGCATCTCGCTGGCCTGCGCGTCGACTGCGGGCGTGGCCAGGCCATCGTAGGCGTAGACGTAGGCCTGCTGGGTCTGGCGCTCGGCCGGCGCCAGCTCGGGGTCGGTGTACTTGCGGGTCTCGGCGACGATCGACTGCGCCATCGCGCGCTCGAACGGCGAGACCAGGAACTTGCCGGCCTGCTCGACCAAGGTCGGCGCGGCCTGCGCCAGGGCGCGCTGGTTGGCGACCAGCGCCGCCTCAAGGCCCCCGTGGTCTTCGAGCGCCTTGGCGCGGTCCTCGTCGGAGAGCAGGTGGAAGCGCGCCGTGGCCGCGCCGAGGGCGTGCACCTCGTCGAGCGCCTTGCGCAGCATCTGCTCCTGGTGTGCACCGGTGTCGCCGGTCTTGTCCGCCGTGGCAGCGAGGTTTGCCGTGAGCGTGATGACACCGCCGGCCTCGCCGGAGGGCTTGTTCGCGCCGATGATCAGCGCCGCGTCGTCGGCCTCGAACGGCGGTGGGGCCTGGAGCTTGTAGGCCGCCACGCCCAGCCGGCTGCGCTGCGCGTAGGCCTGCGAGCGCTCGATCTCCGCGGCCTTGCGGTCCGCCTCGCCGAGGTCGCCGATGCAGCATTGGAGCCGGTCGACGAAGGACGGGGGCTCGGGGTCGTCGCCGGGGCAGCGCAGTTCGAAGGTGAAGCCCTCGCGCAGCCGGCTGGGCTGGCAGGTGACGGCGCAGGAATCGTCCTGCGTGTAGGGCGAGACCAGGTCGGCGGGCTCTTCGCAATAGTCGAGGTAGAGGCAGTAGCGGCGGCCCCGCTTTGTTGTTGTCTCTTCCGGGTGATCGTCGGGCGTGGGGAGGGTGCCTGGCTGGCCCGCGGCAGCCGGTGCGGACCGCGACTGCGGGCTGCGGTCCTTCACCGGCTCGGCGCAGGGATCGCCGCAGTCCTGGCCTTGCAGAGAGATCCTGAGCGCGCGCACCATCGCGTTGATGTCAAGCTCGACGGCGCAGGGGACGAGGATGTCGTTGCCGCAGCAATCCACCGCGTAGCCCGGCTGCACGATGACCCGCCCGCCGCCGCAGGGATGGCAGGTCACGGCCAGGCCGCAGGCCACCCCACTGCCGACCAGGAAGCGGTTGTGCATGCGCTGCTTGGTGACGACGTAGGTGGTCAGCGCCTGCAGGTCGTCGTCGGTCAGGAGCTGGCCGGCGAAGAAGTTCGGCTGGACGAACACGCCGGGGTTGCAGCCGCAGCCGCAGCCGCAGCCGTCGCCTGAGGCGCCGCAGCCGCAGGAGCCGCCGCAAACACCGCCGCAGCCCCCGGCCCCGCTGTCCGGCGCGGCCTGTCCCGCCGAACGGGCCCGCGCGTGGTGGCCGGTGCGCGCCATGACACCCAGGGCGGCGATGCCCTTTCCCTTGGCGCCACAGCCGCAGCCCCCATACCTGTTGTTGTCGCTACTCATGGATGTCTCTCCTGGCTGATCGATGAAGCCGCTGAAGCGCTGGGGCCTCGTCTCGGTGAAATTCGAAGGGTTGGCGCCGGGAGCGCCCCCGCTCGGTCCTCGCGGCTTACGGTGAGCACGCTTCGATACCTCAACCCGAACGGGTGGTATGTCAACGGGATTCGGACGCTGCGGTGGCACATGCTCGTTCAACCTTTCAATACGCCAGAAACGAAGCTCTAGTCGATGAAGAACCAGCTCTCGAACGTCGCCCCCGGCCGCCCGTTGCCGGACGTCCAGGGCCGTGGCCGGTCCGCGCAGGGCGGGCGCGGCGGCAGGCAGCTCGCCGGCACCGCCTGGCGGTAGGCCGCCAGCTGCGGCACCAGCCCGCCCACGTGCTCGCCGTCGAGCGGCCGGCAGCAGGCGTCGAGGATGAAATTGCCGCGCACCTGGATGAGGACACGGTCGCCCCGGTTGAGCGTCTCGCCGCTGTCGTCGCGGAACTTGAAGCCATCGATGAGACCGCTGTCCGGCTTGTCGACGTAGCTGCCCTCGATCTGCGAGATCACGCCCGCAAGCCCTTTGCCGCCCTGCACGCGCCACAGGTCCACGACGCCAGGCTGAAGCGTCTCGGCGTACACCGGCTTCGAGAAGTGGACTTCGATGCCGTCGGTGCGGGCGCAACCGCGCTGCTCGGTGCCGAGCAGTGTCTTGGCGCCGGCGGGATCGTAGTGCGCCCCATGCACCCAGCTGACACCGTCGATCACCGCCGGCTGGTAGACGCCGATCTCGCGGCGCGGCCGCCAGTCGATGTCAGCCACGCCCAGCGGATCGTCCACGGGCCAGCGGATGTGCGCCAACACGACGCAGTCCGTCTCGCAGGGTTCGCAGCAGTTGCTGCACCGCGTGTCGGGCGGCTGGTGCGTGAGGCTGGCACGGAAGCGGTAACCCTCGCGGACGCGGCCGTAGCGGCACTTCTGCGGCAGCTCGCAGTTGTCCTGGACGACGGGGCGGGACGGATAAGTCTGCTGCTCGCAGTAGCACACCGTGAGTTCGACGACCGGGCGCGTGGCGCATCCACCGCGCTCGGCCTTGTCGATCTCGCGCCGGTCTTCGCGCGACAGCAGGCTGCGCAGGTCGACGCGTTGCGCCGCGCGCACGATGATCTCGCGCCCCTCGCAATCCACCGCCCAACCGCAGTCGACGCTCACGCAGGCCGACGGCGGCGGCTGGTGGGGGTGGTCGCAGCGCCAGCGTTCATACTCCCGCTGCAGCACCTCCTGCTCGGCCTCCAACCGCCTGCGTTCCTCCTCGCCACCCGGCTCCACACCTGCCCCCGGGCCCTCCAGCGCGTACTCGCCCCCGTGTTCACTCCCGTACGGCTTTCCCTCCCCCTGCCCCAGGTCGATCTGCGCCAGCCGCGCCTCGATGCCGCGCAGCCGTCGGGCCACTTCCCGGCGCCGCTGGTCGTCGTCGCTCTCGCAGTCCTTCGGCACGGGCACGGGCGTGACGCCGAGGCCGCAGACAATGCCCATCCCGTGGAAGCAGCGGGTGTGCAGCCTGAGCTTCTCCAGGAAGTACTGCTGCTGCGACTGCAGGTCGGCGACCGTCAGGCTGCGTCCGTAGTAGAACTGCAGCCGCTCGAAGTCGGGCATGGGCAGGCAGACGCCAGGCCCGTCTTCCAGATGAGGAAGGTGGGAAAGGTGGGGGTGTTGGTTCATGTGACGTCACTCCAAGGATGGTCTGCGTCATGCGCCCAGGCGCGCCGTGTCGGCGTCCGCGCCGCGCGCTCCGGACAAGATCGTGGCGCGGCCAAGCCGCACGTTGCCGCCGCCACCAAGAACACTCGGCTCGAACGGCGCCAGCGTCGTGTCGATGCCCACGCCAAGGTCGCCGCCGAGCAGGAACTGCCCACGGCTGTCCAGCAGCCGCGCCACGGTGTGCGCCGGCTTCTGGGCCTCGATGAGCTGCTGCACGCGCTGGCGCAGGGCCGCGTCCAGCCGGAGCGGCACCCGCACGTCGAACCGGTAGGCCACCGCGCTGAACGGGTCCAGCTCGGGCTGCCCGACGCTGCGCAGGGGCGCGCGCCCCAGGCGCGAGCGGTCCAGACGGAAACGCCATCCCGACGGACCGAACAGCCGCACCCCGCCGCCCAGCGCCACCGCCCCGAGCGCGCCCCAGGCGCGTTCGTTGGCGGCCTCGCGGATCACCGGGTCCACGTCGAACACCAGGCGGATGACCGCGCGCATACCGTCCACCGTGCCCCGCATGCGGTACAGCCGGGGTGCGGCCTGCAGCAGGCGCCGCCGCCGCGCGGTGTCCCAGGCGGGGTCCATGGCGATGTCGAGGAAGCTGCCGAGCCAGGGCAGCACGCCCTCCGGCACGCCATTGACATCCAGCAACGCCGGCATGCGCCCGATGCGCTCGTCGACGTCGTCGAGGAAGCTGTCGAACAGGGCCAGGAAGCGTTCGCTGAAGTCCTCAGCCTCGGGGCTGTCGCGGAACACCAGCGGCAGCTGGTCGAGGCTGGTCTGGCGCGGGAAGTCGAGCCGCAGGCGGCGGATGCGCGGGGTCTGCCGGCCGTCGCCGGTCATGCGGATGCGCAGGAACAGGTAGCGCCCCTGCGGCTGGCGCACCAGGACGTCGCGCTGGTCGCCGTCCACGCGCTGCCAATCGCCGGGGTGCGGCCGCCCCGGCGCGAACGCGGCCCACAGGCCCTCGGCCACGCCCTGGGCCGCCGGGGTGGGCGTGTCGCTGGTCGACAGCGAGATCGACACCGCCGTGCCCGCAGGGACGCTGCCCTGCCAGCGCAGGCGGTGCCAGCGGCAGCGCGGGATGCCGCTGTCGATGGCCAGCGTCAGCAGCTGGCCCTGCGTCAGGTACTGGGCGCTCGGCGCCACGCCCGCGAGCGGGGCCTGCAGCGCACGCCCGTACCAGGAGAAGCAGGGCCCGCAGCGCGCCCCGGTTGCCTCGGGGGCCTCCCCCGCGGTGAAGCAGAACCCGCGCCGGTTCGTCACCGCGAGGCTGTTGGGTGCGAAGGCCTGCTGCAGCGCGTCGACGCTGGCGCGGGTGAATGCCTCGTCGCTGCGCGCGGCGAACCACAGGCTGACCTGCTGGCGGCCGTCCGGCAGCGCTGCCTCCCGGACCGCCAGCCAGACGCGCGCCTCGCCGTCCACGGCCAGGCGATCGACCGGGCCCGGCAGCACGGCCCGCAGGGTCTCCCGCGCAAAGCCGGCCAGGTCCAGGCAGACGATGCGCCGGTGCGCCGCGTCGACCACCAGCCAGGCCTGCCAGGGCGCGTAGGCGATGGGCCCGGGCCGGGCGAAGCCCACCTGCGTGACCAGCCGTCGCCCGTGGTCGGCGAACAGCAGCACGGCGCCGTGCCCTGCGTCGCTGACCGCAACATGGCGGCCGGCAGCGGCCACCGCCACGGCACGCCGCAGCACGCCCACGGCGCCCGGCTCGGCCTCGGTGAAACAGGGCGCGCACGCGTCCTTGCGCAGCAGCCGCGACGCCGGCGGGCACGGCGTGACGAGAAACCATTCGCAGGGCGCGCAACCGCGCGCCAGCGCCGCGGGGGGCAGCCACGCGCTCACGTCGTCGGCCGGCACGATGCCGCCTGCGCCGCCGACGAAGGCGAGCTGCAGCCCGCTGTCGAGGTCGAGCCCGCTCAGGCCCTCGACGCTGTCCGGGTCCCAGCCCACCAGTGGGTCGAGCAAGCGAAAGGTCGCCGGCAGCGGCAGGCAGCTCACTGGACACCCCTCCGCGCTACGCGCTCCGGGATGCGCGCTTGGGAGCGGCCCGGCGCGCTCATGGCCGCGCTCCTTCGGCCACGCGCAACTCGTGCGGCAGTGGCCACAGCAGGCTGTTCGGCCGCGGTGTGAAATCGCTGCAGGCGCCCAGCGCCTCGCCGTCGACCGTGAGGTTGAGGGTGGCCAGGGCGACCAGCCCGGGCACGTTCGCGATCACGTGGCGCACCAGGGCAGCGTACTGGAGGATGCCGCCAAAGGGCCAGCCGCGCCCGTCGCCACCACCGGTCAGCGGGTCGAGGTAGGCGTCCAGCTCGCGCAGCGTGGCGCGCAGCACCTCGCCGAAATCCCCGCCCGGCGCCACCACCAGCGTGGCGCGCACGCTCACCTCGTGGAAATGCGGCGCGGCCGCGACCACCTCAACACCGCCCGGCGCCACCTGGGCACACAGATAGGCGGCCACGGCATCGAGGCTGGCCTGGCCGGGGTACGGCGGCGACGACACCGCCCGCGGCCCCAACAGGTAGACACTGACAGTGCCCGGCACGCGCGCGTTGTCCAGCCCGGCATGCGTGCCACCCACCGCGTGGGCGCGCGACACGTCGGCGCCGGGTGCCGCAAACGCTTCGAGCGCGTAGTCGGCCACCGTCACCGCCCGCCCGCGTGCCCGCAGGTGCTGCGGGCCGAGGCGCGAGGTCTCGGGGATCGACATCGCGTCGTGCCCCCCGCTGGCCGGCAGCGCGTTGGTCACCTTGGTCACGAAGGGCACCGACGACATCAAGCTGGTGACCTGGTTGGCCGCCACCGCGCCGGCATCGCCGCTGGCCACCTGGTAGCGCTGCGCGACGACGTGGCGGCTGCCGCGCGGCAGCAGCATGCCGTGCACGCCGTCGCCAAACTGCAGCTCCCCGCTCACTTCGTCGAGCTCGAAGACGCGCTCGTCGGGGCCACAGGCGTCGAGGTCGATGACCTCGCGCCAGGGACGCGCCCCGGCGTCGGCGGCCGCGCCGATCGCGCCCTCGTCGACGGTGAGCTGCAACGACCCCGGCAGCACCGGCGTCTGCGTGACGCGCATGCGCCGGCCGTCGCTGTCGGGCACGTAGTCGAGCACCTCGCCGCGCACCGTGCGCGCGGCCAGCGCGGTCACCGCGTTGAGCTCGATGAACGCCAGCGCCGGCGGGGACGCGAACCCGCCCGCCACGAGCTGCAGGCGCAGCCAGCGCAGCGGCTTCTTTACCGCCATGCCGGCGGGGATGGCCGCGCGCCAGCTGCGCGGGCAGCGCAGCTCCACCAGGCCGCTCTGCAGCAGCCCGCGCGACTCGTCGCGGATGACCTCCGCGGTCTCGAAGCGGCCGCCGTCGAGGAAGCTCCAGCGCACGATGGGCTGCGCCACCACCGCCTCGGTGCCGACGCCGCCGTGCGCGATGGCCGCGGGCGGACCGGCGCGCGTGGTGAGGTGCAGCATGAAGGTGATGTTCGGCCCGGGCGCAGCAAGCCCCGACAGCCCGATGAGCAGCGCAGCCCCCGGGCGCGGCAAACGGCCGAACACCAGCGTGCTCGCGGTGGGGTCGGTGCCGGTGAGCGGCGCGTCGAGGAAGCGGTTGCCGTCCTGCACGAAGGTCGACGCGATCTTGCCGGGCGCGGCGTACAGCGCGCGCTCGGTCTCGAACACCACGCGCCCGCCGGCACCGGCGGCCGCGGGTGCGGACACCTGGAAGCCAGGTGGTATCAGCGCGCTGCCAGGGGCCGCCTCCGCCACCGTGAAGGCGAGCGTGGCGCGCGCGGGGCGGGCCGGCACCGCCGTCACCCCGGCGGTGCGCAGGTACTCGCGGAAGGCCTTCTCGGGCATGCGGTTGAGCCGCTCGAGCAGCGGCTCGGCCAGCTCGCCGTGCAGCCCCAGCAGCGCATCGCCCGCGTCACCCGGGGTGCGCTGTCGCCATTCGGGCGTGAACGCCCCGATGCGCGCCTCCAGCTGCGCGCGCACGCGGGCGCGGCCGGGCGGCGCGAGCTGCGGCGGGTCGAGCGGTCCCGGCGCCGTGCGGTCGAGCGCTTCCCGGCCCCACCAGGCGGCACTCATCGCAGACCTCCCTGGGCCAGCGGCGCGCGCTCGAAGCGCGTCGTCAACCCCGCCAGGAAGACCAGCTCGTGCCGGCGCACCGGCACGTCGCGGCAATCCTCGAAGCGCTCGGGCGCGTCCAGCGCGATCGCCACGCGGGTGACGGCCACGGCGGCGGGCAGCAGCGTCTGCACCTGGTGCATCAGCGCGGTTGGCCGCACCGGATCGCCGAACGGCCAGCCGCCCTCCTCCTCCCCGCCCACCAGCGCGTCCAGGTGGCGCGTCAGCCGCGCGCGGATGGCCGCGGTGAGCGCCGCCTCGTCCAGCACCACCCCCTGCAGCTCGACCGCGACGAACACCGCCCGGTAACTGGCCGGACGTGCGTACACCTCGTGCGTGAGCAGGCGGCGGGCCTCCAGGCGTTCAGCGACGGCGCGCAGCGCCCCGGGGTCCACGCGCGGCGTCGCGACGCCGATGTCCGCGCTCGCCGGATCGGCATCGCGCGGCACCTCGGGCACCACGAACACGGTGGTCACTCCGCCCAGCGGCTGGCACGGAAAGTCCGGGTTCAGGCCGACGGCGGCAAAGGCACGCGCGATGGCCACGCCCGGGGTGCTGAGCGCCAGCGCCTCGTGGTCGGCCGCGGTCACGGCCCGCTCGACGCGCTGCAGGTCGCGCGCCATGCGCGCATTTGCCTCGGTCAGGCTCTCCGCTTCCAGGCCACCGACCGCCGGCACGGTGTTGACAGGCGCCAGCGGCGTGGTGACTGACGCCCCAGGTTGCCAGACCTGCCGGGCCACGTTGCCATCCGCGCCACCCCCCGCGAGGTAGCACAGGCGCACGCGCGGTGTTGTGGAGGGGCTGTCGGGCACGGGGATGCGGCCGGTCAGGCCGTCGCCGAAGCGCAGCAGCTTGCGCGGCCGGTCGACGACGAAGACGCGGTCGCCGGGGCCATGCCGGTACAGGTCGTCCGTGGCGCGCCAGTCGTGCCACTCGCCGTCCCGCTCGCGCAGGGCCAGCTGCACGGCGTCCTCGATGGGCGCTGCCAGGCCGTGGTCCAGCGCGAGCTGCTGGCCGGGCAGCTTGAGCCAGCCGTCGAGCTGGGGCTCGATCAGGCCGGCCTCGGGCCGCACGCTGCGCACCTGGCTGGCCATGGCGACGTTGGGCACCAGGCGCACCAGCAGCGGCGACGACGCGTAGACGGCTCGCTCGCAATCGACGCGCAGCGCGTACGGCAGCAGGCCGTCCACGGCCGGCCCGGATGGCGCCCAGCCGGCCGGGATGCGGATGCGCCACAGGCCCGAGCGCCGCAGCCCGCCCGTGCCGTCGACCAGCGACGCCGCGGGCAGCGCCTGCCAGGCCGACGCGCCGGTGCTGTAGGAGAAGGCCAGCACCGCCGGTGGCGCGACCACCAGGGACTGCAGCGCCCACTGGGCCGAGATGTCACCCAGCCACGCATCGGGCGCCTCGGCGGCCGGCACCACGGCGGGGGCGAGCCCGCAGGTTCCCGCGATGGCTTGCGCCGGCGGCAACGGCAGCGGCGCGTGGCCCCCGCGCGGCACGCGCGAGGGCCACAGCGAATCCGTCGCGCGCGGCGCCCACTCCGGCGCGCAGGCGGGTGCAGCGTCCAGCTCGAGCAGCAGCGTGAACGTCCCGCCGCGCTCGGCGGCATCCACGGGGCGCTCCAGCCACAGCGTCACCTCAAAGCGCCCTGCACCGCCGTCGCTGCCGAGCAGCGGCACCGCCTGCTGCGCCTGCAGCTGCGCGCTGCGGTCGCGCCCGTCCACCAACAAGGACAGTCGCGCCCGCCGCGCGGGCGAATCGGGCGGATCGAGCCCGGGCTCGTGCACGGGCAGCACGTCGAGCGGCTCGAGCGTGGTCATGGGCAGCACGCTGGCGCCGAGCGTGGTGGTGAACAGCGTGCCGGCGTCGATGCGCGCCGGCACCAGCGCATCCGGCGCGGGAAAGGCGAGCACGGTGCGCGCCGCCTGCGTCGGCCGGGGCGCGTCATCCAGGAGGGCGAGCAAGGCCCGCGCGAGCGGTGCGTGGACCTGGTCGAGCCAGTAGATGCGCTGCTCGAACAAGTAGGCGAACAGCTCGAGCAACGCCACGCCGGTGTCGGCCGGGCCGTGCATCGTCCACTGCCCGCGCGAGTTGGCCACGATGCGCGTGCGGATGGCCTCGACCATCCCCGACCAGGTGAGGTCGTCGAGCTGGAGCGCCGGCAGCGTCATGTCGGCCCCTCGTCCACGCCCAGGTAGAACGGAAACACCAGGTTGCCGCGCGAGTTGGCCCCGCGGATCCGGTAGCCGATGCGCACGGTGACCTGGTTCTGTTCCTCCGGGTCCAGCTCCGCGCTGGCGAACTCCAGCTCGACGCGCGGCTCGAAGTCGCGCACCGCGTTGCGCACCGACGACTCCAGCAGCCGCAGGTACTGCACGCTGCCCGGGGCGAACACCAGGTCGGGTGCCTCGCAGCCGAAGTCGGGGCGCATGACGCGCTCGCCGAAGGCCGTCATCAGGATGTGCCGGAGCGAATGTTCGATGTGCTCGGCGCCCTCGCTGTAGCCGAGCGCGCCCGAGGCGTCCGGCAGGATCGGAAAGCGCCAGCCGCGGCCGAGGAAGTCGGCGTTGCTGCTCATGCCGGGCACCCTCCCATGCCGTCCACGATCTGCTGGATGGTGCGGACCACCTCGTCGAGCTGACCGATGACCTTGTTCAGGCTTTCGGCGTCCGAGGCGCTGCCGATGGCCGGCAGCTTGATCTCGGCGACGCCGGCAATGCTCATGAACGGCGAGGCCAGGTCCATGATCGCCTCGATCGGCCCCAGCCCCTGCATCAGGTGCCCCATCGACGTGACGACGTTGCGCTGCGAGCACTCGATGGTCGCGGCCAGCTCGTCCTCGCCGCGGTCGCGCGCCTTGTTGAGGTCGACGGTCAGCCCGGTGAGCGCCTTGCTCATGGTCTTCAGCTGCCCGATGAGGCAGCCCAGCACCTTCAGGATCAGGCACAGCACATCGCGCACGAAGGGGATCATGCCGGCCGGCGTGAGCATCAGGAAGCACGGCGCCAGGTCGGCGACCCCCTTGGCGATGTCGGCGATGAGCTTGGGCGTGGGCGGCGGGCTGGTCACGGCGTCGCTGAGCGGCTTGAGCAGCTTCAGGATCTTCAGCACGCACTCCATGCTGGCCATCATCGGCATGATCTGCATCATCAGGCTGAAGGTGAGCGAGCAGTCGTTCGGGATGTTCTGGCCGATGTTGGACAGCGAGGTCAGCGCCGCGCCCGAGGGCAGCTGGATGGTGAGCTTCTTCGGCTCGGGCAGGCTCAGGTCGATGCACACCGGCGCGCTCAGCGCCTCGCGCAGCGACTCGGGAACGGGGATGTCGATCTCGGCCATGGGTCACCTACGCCTCGTGTCTCGTCTCAGTGAATTCGAAGGACTGCCAGCGGACGCGCCCCACCCCGGCCCTCCCCCAGCGGGGGAGGGAGCCCGCGCCTTCCCCCGCTGGGGGAAGGTTGGGATGGGGGCGCGGCGGTGCAACATGGTCAGAGCCGGCTAGAGCGAGTTCATCGAGGGCGCGACGATGCGCCCGTTGATGCGGATGGAGGCACCCTCGATCTCGAGCGCGCCCTTGGCCTTGATGCGCACCGTGCCGGTGGTCGACATCGAGATGAAGCTGCCGTTGGAGGTCTCGATGACCACGGCGCCCGCAGCACCTGGCTGCTCGGGGTCGAGCATGCTGATGCGGTGCCCGGTGGGCGACTGGATGCGCAGGTGGCGCACGTGGGTGTCGAGGTCGGTGCCCGTGCCGGGCGGCTGGTCGACGCCGTTGTACAGCCCGCCGATCACCACGGGCCGGCGCATGTCGCCGTGGATGAAAGCCAGCAGCACCTCGCTGCCCTTGACCGGCATGAAGAAGGCACCGTGGTCGGGCCCCGCGAAGAACTGCAGGACGCGGCTCCACTCGCTCACCATCTGCGGCTTGCCGCGCGTCTCGCTGCCGTCCAGCCAGGGGTAGGTGACGCGCACCTTGCCGTCGTTGCGCACCTCCTCGACGAGGCCCTCGACGACGCCGTAGAAGCGCCGGTCGGTGCGCAGGGCCGTGCGTGCGGTGCTGCTCATGCGGGCCTCCGGTGCAGCATGCGGCGCGCGTCGAACGTGGTCAGGTAGCCGTTCTGGTCGATCTGGTGCTCGACCCGCGTGACGTAGTACGACCCGTCGAAGCGCCCTAGCCCGCTCAGCTCCAGGTTGTGCCCGGGCCGCAGCTCCGGCTTGCCGATGACCTGCCCGCTGGCGGTGACGAACTTGTACGCGCGGCGCAGCAGCAGGCTGCGCGCCAGCACGGCGGCCTCCTCCTGGCTCGTCACCGGCGCGTCGACCACGACGTCCTGCTTGCCGGCCTGGGTGCGCTGCGCGACCTGCGGCCCGCTCTCGCCCGCATCAGGCTGCTTCGGCAGGTCGTCGGGGCCGGCCTTGGCGACGATGGGCGCCTTGGTGTCCGGGTCCCAGCCGTGCACGGTCACGCTGGCGACCTGGTCCGACAGGTTGATGGTGGGCGTGAAGCTCAGCAGGTTCTCGCCCCAGCGGTAGGCGAAGGACGTCGCTCGCGTGCCCTCCCGCCCGTCGCTGGGCTTGACGAAATACAGCGTGGCCTCGCCGCTGTGCGCGTCGGTGACGATGTGGCAGTCGAAGTCGATGCGCGCCGCGCGCTCCTTGAGGAAGGTCGCGTCGTCGGTCATGCGCTGGATGACCTCGTGCTGGACCGGGTCGGAGGGGTCCACCACCCAGTGCAGCTTGTTGCGCTCGGCGATGGCCACCGCGATGTCCGAGTCGCGCATGTCGAGGTACTGGATTGACTCCGCCTCGTCGGGCCGTTTGTCCTTGAGCCGGAACATGCCGTCCTGCCCGCTGACGGTGAGCGTGGGCGGGCCCGACTGCGGGAACTTGGGCGCCACGCTGGTGATCTGCCCGTTGATCATCGACAGCAGCGCGTCGGCGTAGCCCATCTTGACGTGCACCTGGCGGCCGATGTCGAAGCGGTCGCCGTCGCTGTACTTGAACACCTCGCGGGCGCTGCGGAAGGTGGCGATGTTGGCCACCGTCATGTCGAAGCTGGCCATCTGCTCGAGGTCCATCTTCACGCTCAGGCTGAGGATGTCGCCGTTTGTCTGCGGCGAGAGCTGCTCGCCGTCGATCTCCACGCGGAAGCACGGCGCGTAGTAGTTCACGTGCGGCAGGCCGGGTTTGAGCAGAGCGGCCATCAGCGCAACCTCGGGATCTGCAGCGCCTGCCCCGGCGTCAGGCGCCGCGGGTCCTGGATGCCATTGTTGGCGGCGATGGCGCGCCACTGCGTGGGGTCGTTGTAGGCCAGGTTGGCGACGCTGGCCAGCGAGTCGCCGCGCCGCACGACGTGGCGTTTCTCCACGTCCGGCGAATGCCGCGGCGTCTCCGCGATCTGGTCCTCCACGGTGCGGTACTCGATCAGCGCCAGGCCGATCCGCGCGCGCAGCGGCACACCGGTGGGCGTGAACAGGACGAAGGTCACGGTGAGGCTCTCGACCACCCCGAGGAACACCTCGCCGTCCCACACCAGGCGCAGGATGGGCGGCGCATGCAGCTCGCCGTTGACCTTCATGAGGTTCTGCAGCGGGTCGGTGCGCTTGCGCACATCCTCCAGCGTGTCGGAGGTGTCGAGCAGCAGTTCGGTGGTCAGCTTCTTGACCGAGCCGCGCACGTACTGCAGGGGCGGTGTCTCCAGCCCGGGGATGGCGATCTCCGCGAAGGTGTTGGCCTTCTGCAGCTGGTACTCCGTGGGGTTGAACAGCAGCGTGATCGGCGGCACGCCGGTGGGCCGCACCACCTGCAGCACCACCTTCTTGGGCCCCTGCCGCGCGCTGGAAAGCGGTGTCTCGATCATGCGTAGCTCCCGTCGTCGCCCAGGCGCTGGTCGTCGCGCAGGCGCTCCTGCAGCGCGGCGTGCTGCTGCTCGGCGCGCGCCCACTGGCGGATGTAGCGGCTGAAGTAGCGCGCGAACACGGCCTCGTCATCGTCGCCGGCGACGTCGAACTGGACCTCGAGATGTTCGATGGTGATCATCAGCTGAATACCCCCACGATGGTGTCGATGGCCTTGCCCAGGTCGAAGGTGCCGCCCGCCAGCGTCAGGCCCTGGTGCACGATCTCCAGGCTCTCCGTGACGACGCCGGACTCCATGGCGTTCATGTCGGGCCCGACCCACTTGGCGGCGAGCCCGCCGCGGAACTCCCACGCCATGACGCGCGTGCCGCCATGGTCCAGCAGCACGATGGAGCCGTCGCGGCGCGCGCCCAGCGACTGCGTCAGGCCCACCCGGTACCACTGCCACAGGATCGGGTCGCGCACGAAGCCCTGCTTGAGCGTGATGCGGCTCCAGCTGTGGCGCACCGGCAGCTGGTGCACGAAGTCGTTGATCCCGCCCTCCGGGTAGGCCATGACCTCCAGGTCCGCCCCCAGGCCGGTGGCGCTCTGGAAGGCGCCCGCCGCCACCTTGGGCAGCAGGCGCGCCTGACGCGCCGGCAGGTGGGCGTCGGCCGCATCGAGCGTGACGAAGAAGCGGAAGGTGGGCAGCAGGTCGGTCATGGCTCCACCATCTCCAGACGGCCATCGCTGCTGAGTGAGATGCGCAGCGTGATGAACTCCATCGGCGTCGCGGGCGCGAGCTGGACCTCGCAGACCACGAGGCCCGCATCGACAGACGCCAGCGGGTTGTTGGACTCGTCGCAGACGACGTTGAAGCCCTGGCTGGGCCGCTCGCCCTTGAGCGCGCCCGCGCGGTAGGCCTGCATGAGCACGGTCGTGACGGCGCGCACCAGGGCCAGCCACACCTCGGGGCCGTTGTTCTCAAACACCAGCGGCTCGGCCGCGCGGCGCATGGCGCGCACCAGCCGGTGCACGAGCCGGCGATGCGCCAGGTACAGGTTCTCGGGCTCGCGCTCGGGATCGGACAGCGTGCGCCCGCCCCACACCAGCAGCCCCCGGCCGGCCTGGCAGCGCAGCACGTTCGCGCCGGTCTGGGTGAGCAGCGCCTGCTCGAGCGGGCTGAAGTGGTCGGCCACGTCGACGGCGCCGTGCAGGGGCGTGTTCGCCGGCGTGTGGTGGGCGCCCCGCTCGCGGTCGAGCCGGCTGACCACGCCCGCCACGTGGCCCACGGCGGAGATGCGCCGCAGCGGCGCGATGACCCCGCCGAAGGGGTCGTCCACGTCGACGCGCGGGTGGTAGAGCGCGATCGCACGCACGCCGCGATCGCCAAAGCGGTCACGCTGCGCCGCCACCCAGCCCGCCACCTCCTCGGTGCGGTGTACCTGCGGCGGCGGACAGGCGATCACCTGCCGGTCCATGCGCGCCTCGGCCCCGATGACGGCCGCCGTCAGCACGGCGTCACGGTCGGCCGGCGGCGCGGCCATCGACTCGAGGTCGGGGAAAGCCAGCATCGCGGCCTCGGGCTCGGCCAGCATCAGCGCCAGCGCCGCCTGGTATTCGGCGCGTCCGGGCGGCTGCTCGCTGCCGCCGCCAAGGCGCAGCGTGGGCCAGGTGATGCTCAGCGGCCCGACGTGCGCGGCGGGTGCGGCGGCGGCGGCCGGGTCCGCCTGCAGCCGGATCAAGGCGGAGCGCGCCGCCACGTCCTCGGCCAGGGTCGCCGGCGACAGCCCGCCCAGCACCTCGGCGGTGCCCCGGCGCGGGCGGACGATGATGTCCACCTCGGGCGTGCCGCGCACGCCGAAGCGCCGGTAGGCAATGCTCACCTCGAGCCCGTTGGCCCACAGGCCCGGGCTGCTGGCCTCGATGCGGTAGCGCGCCGAGGCAAAGCCGCCGCTGGCCGGTGCGCTGGGCAGCCAGGCATGGGTGAGCGCGTCCAGGGCGCCGACCTCCCAGTCCGCCCAGGCCGGCACCGCGGCCGCGGCCGTGCGCGCCACGTAGGCCACTTCCCCTTCGTTCTCGAAGTAGCCGCGCAGCGCGAACGCCGTGCTCGCATGCTCGGTCAGCTCGCCGAAGCGCGCGAGGTACTCCAGCCAGCCCGCCACGCGCACCAGCTCACCCTGCGGCCCGCGCTCGGTCGGGCCAGCGAATGCCGCGATGTCGGTGCGCAGCGTGTCGCTGTCCTGCGCCGGTCGCGCGAACTGCAGGCGCACGCCGGGAGGCTGGGTGAGCAGGGCCGCCATGGCGTTCAGGCCTGCCCGTCGATCGACAGGCCTTCGTGGCAGATCTCCACGGTCTCGAACGCGGTCTCGTTGTTGGCCGCGTTGTAGCCGGGCCCTGTGAACTTGCAGGGCCAGGCGCGCGTGAAGTTCCAGCGCAGCACCGGGCGGTGGTTCTCGTCGTGCATGGTGATGCTGCCCTGCGCGCGCTGCACCTGGCCCTTCATGGCACTGCGGATCCAGTTCCACATCGCCAGGTCGCCGGTCATCCCGCGCTTGAGCGTGATGTTCATGAACTTCTTCAAGCCCGGGATCTTGCGCACGGTGATGTCTTCGTTGCCGTTGCGGTATTCGACCGGGGTCACCTCGGTCTCCAGGCCGGACACCTCGCTGCATCCCGCCTTGACGGCGTTGCCATCGTCCGAGACACCATTGATGACGACCACGAAGTTGTACCCCCCGTAGGGGTCTTCACGAAAGGTCGGGGGCATGAGCGCTCTCCTGTTGGGTCAAACAAATCGAATCAAATCGAAGACCGGGTTCAGGCCGCGGCGAGTTCCGTGGTCTTCTGCTGGAAGCGGAAGATGACGAACTCCGCCGGCTTGACCGGGGCGATGCCCACCTCGACGATGAGCCGCCCGGCGTCGATGTCGGCCGGGGTCATGGTCTCGGGCCCGCAGCGCACGAAGAAGGCCTGCTCCTCGGTGGCGCCGAACAGCGCCCCGCTGCGCCAGACCAGCAGCAGGAAGTCCGCCACCACCTGGCGCACACGCGACCAGGTGTTGTCGTCGTTGGGCTCGAACACCACCCACTGCGTGCCCTCGTCCACCGATTCCTTCACGTAGTTGAACAGGCGGCGCACGTTCACGTAGCGCCACAGCGGGTCGCCCGACAGGGTGCGCGCGCCCCACACGCGGATGCCGCGGCGGTCGGCGCGGAAATCTCGGATCACGTTGATGCCGCGCGGGTTCAGGATGTCGTGGTCGCCGCGCGCCAGCGTGAACTCCAGCGGCTTGCGCGTGGCGTTGATGTCGCGCGTGATGATGTCGCGCACCACCTCGTTGGCCGGCGCCTTGTGCACCCCGCGCTCGCGGTCGGTGCGGGCGTAGATGCCGGCCACGTGCCCCGCCGGCGGCACCAGCACGGTGTCACGCGTGTAGGGGTCGAACACCCGCACCCAGGGGTAGTAGATGGCCGCGTAGGAGGTGTCGCGGGGCGGGAAGATGTTCTGCACCTGCCCCTGGCCGCCGAGCACGTTGAGGATGGCGAAGCGGTCGGCCAGCCGCTCGCACTGCGTCACCAGGGTGTTCATCAGCTGCGACTGGTTGGCCGCGTTCAGCGAAGGGTGCACCTCGTCCGGCGCGAACAGCAGCGCGACCTCGTCGATGAGCTCGAGCGCGGTCAGGCCGGTGCGCTGGTCGGGCGGCAGCGCGGGGTTGCCCTCGTACTCCACCGCCGTCATCGGCGCGGCGCCGTCGGCCCCCGTGGCCAGCGCCGCGAAGGCTGCGGCGACAGGCGCGGCCGTGGCGATCGTGGGGTCGGTGAAATCGACGTGGACCAGCGTGGAGTTGCTGTTCACGCGCGTGAGCACGTAGTTGCCGTCGAGCGGGTCGGCCGACAGGTCGTCATAGTCCTCGGTGGCGTCCGGCTCCACTCGCGCCGGGTTGCCGATGTTGGCAGGGTCGAGCGGATCGACGAACGGGTTCGGCGCGGTCCGGAAATACAGCAGCGTGAGGCGGAACCCGACCGGGTTGCCAGCGCTGTCGGTGCGCGAGCTCGGGTTGACGCGCACGAACAGCCGGTTGCCCCACTCGCCCGGCCCCGTGGCCTCCACACGCAGCAGCTGGGCGCTGGCCGTGGCCAGGTCGAGCCGCGCGGTGGCCGCGTCGCTGCGCGCCACGCGCGCCACGAACAGCCGCACGCCCCCGTTCTCGAAGAAGCCGCGCGCGGCGAACGGCGTGAACGACGTGGCCGTGGGCAGCACGTCGCCGTACCAGCGCCGGAACTGGCCCCAGTTGGTGATGAGGCGCGGCGTGGTGGGGCCGCGCTCCGTCAGGCCGACGATGCCGGCGGTGCTAGTGCCCACGCCTTCGATCGGGCGCGGCCCACTCGGAACTTCCTCGACGTACACCCCGGGGCTCAGGTATTCGGGCATGGTGCGTTCCTCTCGGTTCAGTTCAGGGTGAAGATCCGGCCCTGCCCCAGGTCCTGCGGCAGGGCCAAGGTGAGCTGGTCGGTGCGGCCCGTGCGGTGGTCGATGGCATCGAGCACGACGTTGCCGCTGAGCGGGGCCCAGCGCAGCGGCAGCGAGAACACGCCGCGCTCGTCGCTCAACACCCGCTCGGCCAGCCCCGCGACCACCTCGGCGTTGGGAACCGGATCACCGTTCACGTCGAGCGTCTGTCCGCGGACGGTGCGCACGAAGGCAGCGTGCGGGTAGGCGGCCGACGGCAGCAGGTGGACCGTGAGGGGGACGCCGGGCAGGCCGGCAGGCGGGCTGTCGTCGTCGTAGGGCGCGATGTCGAACTCGAGGCCGTCGGTGGTGCGCAGGTAGTCGGGTCGGTAGAACGCCGAGGTGATCTGGACGCGGTGGCGCACGGTCGCCGCCAGTGCCGCATGGGCGCTGCGGCCGAGTCCCGGGTACAGCAGGTTGCCTGAAGGCGTCGGCGTCGGCTTGACGGCCAGCGGCTGCCAGCGGCCGGCGCTGTCGCGGTAGCTGAGCAGCGCGGTGACGGGAGGCAGGGGCAGGCCGCCGGTGAACTCATCGACCAGGCGCAGCCCGATCTGGCTGTAGAGCACCGTGCGCTCGGTGGACAGGGTGGCGAACGTCATGCGCCGTCTCCCATCGAGGCCGCGAGCGTGCGGGACAGCACCGGCGGGCGCACCGTCACGTCGCCCGAGTCGATCCGGATGATGCGTGCGTCGTAGGTCACCGACAGGCGATAAGGCCGCTGCACGGCGTGCCAGATGCGCGTCTGCTCCTCCAGGGTGAGCGGCGCCAGTTTCAGCTTGATGGCTTCGTTCGTGCCGTTGAGCCCACCCTGCAGCTGGGGGCCGGACAGGATCGCGTCGTCATGCAGGGCCTGGAGCGCGCGGCCCATGAGCTGGTGGTCGGTCAGCCCGTCGCCGCTCCAGGGCGTCAGCAGGTAGCGCAGGATCAGCGGGATCTGCGGCCGCGTCAGCGCGAGGTTCGGCGGCACCAACTCGCGCCGCGGCGCGACGTTGCGCACGGTGGCGTCCTCGATGACGTCGAACAGGAAGATCGTCATGCGTGCCGGCGCCGTCGAGATCGCACCTTGCAGGTCGTGCACCTGCGCAATGGGCGGCCCCGGCAGCAGGGTGCTGAAGGCTTGTGTCAGCACGGACTCCAGCGTGCTTGAGACGTCGGCGATGACGGATGAATCGGGCATGCCGCCTTCAGAGCAGCAACTGTGCCAAATGAGGGATCCGTTCTGGAACAAGGACTTGCGTGCGTGTCCTCATGCCCGCCCTGGGCGCGGTGCGGTCGGAAATGTCCCGCTTTTCGGACAAGCCTGGCCGATGGCACGGACCACACGCAGCGAGGCGAGGCCCACGGCGCGTTTCATCCTTCGTTCTAGGGATATAGGCTGCCGTTGATCAGGCCTAGCATTGATTTTTCGAAGCGCGCGTGCCAGGCCGCAGACCCGGTGGCACAACAAGGCGCTGGCCAGCGAACTGCCCTGCATCCGCATCCAGGATGCGGCCCCCCATGACCCGGGCCCGGGATCGCTGCCAATCTGATCGGACAAGGCGATGCGCGCCATGCCGGTCGCACACAGCCGAGGGAGACCCGCCATGCACACATCAGGACTCGTCGGGTGCAGCAACGCCCACAAGGAGATTGTCGAGAAACTCACGCGCGTCGCGCCCACCGACGCGGAGATCCTGCTCACCGGCCCCAGCGGCGTGGGCAAGGAGCTCTACGCCCACCACGTGCACGCACAGAGTCATCGCAAACACGGCCGCTTCGTGCCGGTCAATTGCGGCACCCTGTCGGGCGATCTGCTCGAGAACACGCTGTTCGGGCATGTGGGCGGCGCGTTCACGGGCGCCACCTCGCTGGGCGAGGGCCTGGTGAGCGAGGCGGAGGGCGGCACCCTCTTCCTCGACGAGGTCGACTCGCTCACCCTGGCCTGCCAGACCAAGCTGCTGCGCTTCCTGCAGGACCAGCGCTACCGCCGCCTGGGCGAGAGCCGGTTGCGCCAGGCCAATGTCCGCATCATCGCGGCGACCAACACCAACCTGGAGGCGGCCATCAACGAGGGTCGTTTCCGGGTGGACCTGTTCTTTCGCCTGCGGGTGGTGCCGGTCGAGATCCCCGCGCTGTGCCACCGGACCGAGGACATCCCCGCCTTGGTCGCGGCCTTCACCGCCAGCCGCGCCGCGGCGTACAAGCTGCCCGCCTTGACATTCAGCGCCGCGGCCATCGAACGGATGCAGGGCTACGGATGGCCCGGCAACATCCGAGAGCTGGAGAACTGCATCGCCTACCTCACCTGCCTGTGCCCGGGGCGCACGATCCTGCCGCACGACCTGCCGTTCCTGAAGCGGTTGCGCGGCCCCGATGCCCCGGCCTGCGAGGATGGCCTGGTCGAGGAAGAGGCGGCGGATGGGCAGCTGCTCCAGGCCGGCGTCGACAGCCTGCGCGGCATCAAGACGCGGCTGGTCTCGGAGTTCGAGCGCAAGTACATTGAGCGGGCACTGCAGGCCACGGGTGGCAATGTCTCAGCGGCGGCGCGCATGAGCGGCAAGAACCGCCGCGCCCTGGTCGAGCTCATGCGCAAGCACGAGATCAGCCCCGAGGTGTACCGGGCCGCGCGTTCTTGACGATGTGTGCGAATGCATGGCGCGGGCTCTGGCTTCCCGGCGTGCCGCCCCAGGTCCAGACGTCGGAGCCGTCCACGCGTTTTTCAGCCCCTCCCGGGCTTGCCGGGTGCGCCCTGCCGGGCATCAGGATTCAACATGGTCTCGCCCAGGGCCCAAACGGACCACGCGGCCAGGGCCTCGAACCCCAGCGATTCATACAGCCTGAGCCCCGCATCACTTGAGCCCAGGTAAAACCGCACCACGCCCTGGCGGAGGTAGTGGTTGATCACCTGGGCAAGCAGCGCCCGGCCGGCCCCCTGGCGTCGATGCTGCGGCAAGGTGGCCATGCTGAAGATGCCAACCGTCTTGCCCGACTGGACAGCCTGAAGCGAACTCATCGGCGTGTCGCCCCAGCTCCCCACGAACACGCTCACACCGGGGACGTGGAGCAGCGCCGGACTGTAGATTCGCTCACAGACCTCATTCGGCAAGTCGAACCCTGCCGCATCGATCCGGCTCGCTGCGTGCAGCATCGAGGCTTCGGCCACGCGATGCATCTGCCAGCCCGGCAAGACGCCCAGCGGCTCGCACACCTGCCGGGCCATCATCGGTACGTTGCCCGCGAAACTCATGCCCAGGCCGCGAACCTCTTCCTCGATGCCCTCCACCCGCGGAGGGGCCAGGAACGTCAAGAGCGGAAGCGACCGCAGGCGGGCCAGTTCCACCCGTTGTCTCAACTGTGCGGAACCGGCCCGGGGCCCGACCATCAGGTAGTTGAGATCCGCGCATGCTTCGCCGCTGAGGATCAAGGCGAAGTCCGGCTCCAGCCGGCTCAGGAAGGCCGGCGCGCAGCGAAACAACAAGGCGAGCGCCTGTCCCGTGAGCCGATGAATCTCGCCCGCATCCATGAAACGCTCCATGTCGTTGTGCTCCCTTGCTGCCGTTTGCCGCCGTGTTTTGAGAAGAAGCGTCTTCCTTCCTCAGTCAGACACGGCAGTTTAGAGAGCCATTTCACTTACAAGCTAGGGGATGGAGGACACGCCACTTGCGTATATCTTTCTCGTTCCGGGGGAGGGAGAGGGACGCACGATGCGCTGGGTCACATCCATCAGGGCTGTCGCATGCACGGCCATCGCGGTCTCGGCGGCGGCCGCTGCCGAGACGCCGGCTGTCCGGTTGCCGCAGGATGCGCCACGCGAACGTGACCCGGTCAAGCCGCCCGACCTGGACCTGGTGATCGACAGCGATCGCTTTGCCGAACAGGCGCCCCAAGGCGCGGCGGACGTCACCCTCCGGCTGAGCGGCATCGAGCTGTCGGGCAACCACGCCCTGCCCTTGTCGCGATTCACGCCGCTGTGGGCCGGGCTGATCGGCAAGGACATCCCGCTGTCGACGGTGTTCGACGTCGCCGCACGCATCAGTGCGATCTACCGGCAGGAGGGCTACGTTCTCTCCCAGGCGTTCGTGCCCAGGCAGCAGATCTCCCAGGCCGACGGGAGGGTCCGCCTGCAGGTTGCCGAAGGCTACATCTCGCGCATCTCGCTGGCGGCCGGCTTGCCGGGGCGCGATCGCATCGAGGCGATGCTGCACCCGGTCCTCGACGAGCGGCCGCTCACCCTGGCCACGCTCGAGCGGCACCTGCTGCTGCTCAACGACCTGCCCGGCGTCAAGGCCCAGGCCTCCTTGCGCAGGGCCAGCGAGGAGAACGCCGCGGAGATGGTCTTGACCGTGACCCGCGACCTCACCGCCTACTCGCTGTCAGCCCACAACCGCACCACCGCGGCGGTGGGCCCGATGCGTCTGGAGGCCTCGGCGGAGCGCCGCGCCCTGCTCGGCGATTTCGACCGCCACGTTCTGCGCTGGGTCGGCTCGGGCAACCATCGCCTTGACCTGCTGGCTTACAGCGGCGACGCGCCGATGGGCTTCGACGGCGCTCAGCTCCTGTGGTCCGCCAGTGCCGCGCGCTCGAGGCCGAAGAGCGGCGAACGCTTCCAGCTCGACACCCGCTCCGAGAACCTGTCGATCGGCGCCAGCCACCCACTGCTGCGCTCCCGCGCCGCGAACCTCGGCGTGCAGGCCCACCTGGCCGGCTACAACGGGTCCTCCGACATCGCGGATGGCCTGCTGGTCGCCACGGAGCGCCTGCGCACCTTGAGGCTGGGCCTGAGCGCCGACTTGGCCGATCGCCTGGGCGGGCTCAACCTGCTCGATCTGGAATACGCCAGGGGCCTCTCGACGCTGGGCGCCTCGAAGAAGGACGACCCCGCTCTCACCACCGGACGCAACCCGCAGTTCAACAAGCTGACGGCCTACATCGCAAGGCTTCAGTCCCTGGGCGGCGAGCTGAACGTGTTGCTGGCGGCATCGGTGCAGACATCCCGGGATCTCCTGCCCTCGTCAGAGCAGTTCAGCCTCGGCGGCGACGTTTTCCTGCGCGCCTACGACGCCTCCGAACTGCTGGGCGACACGGGCATGGCCGGCAAGGTGGAGCTGCGCTACAACCTGCGCCTCGGCACCCAGGCCGGCACGGTCTACGCCTACTACGACGAAGGCAGGGTGAGGCTGCGGTCTTTCGATGGAACGCAAACGCGCGAAGGGGCCAGTGCCATCGGTCTCGGACTGCGCATCACGGCACCTGGCGGATGGCGGGGCTTCGTGGAAGTTGCCAAGCCCCGCAACAAGGTCACCGCCCGCAACGGCGACGAGAAGGCACGGGGCTTTGCTGGTCTCGGCCTCGATTTCTGACTGCGAGTTGAACCACCCGCCCCGGCCCTGCGACTCACCCTGACACCTGCCCCCCAACCCTCTTTGACACGCCATGAACACCCGCCCGATCCTGGCCACCTCCGGCACCCGCCTGCGGCGCCGGTGGCCCGTGCCGCTGGGCACACTCGCCTTGTTCGCCACCGCCTGGGCCGCGCCGGAGGGGGGAACGGTCACCGCAGGCCAGGCCCAGCTCGGTCGCACGGGCAACCTCACGACCGTCGCGCAGCAGAGCCAGCGGGCCGTCATCGACTGGCGCAGCTTCAGCGTCGGTGCCGCCGAGGCGGTCAACTTCCGCCAGCCCGGCGCCACTGCTGTGACCCTGAACCGCGTGACCGGCAATGACCCCTCGGCCATCCTCGGGCGCATCACCGCCCCCGGCAGCGTCTACCTCGTCAACCCGAACGGCGTGCTGTTCGGCCAGGGCGCCCAGGTCGACGTCGGCGGGCTGGTGGCCAGCACGGCGAACATCAGCAACGCCAACTTCATGGCGGGCAAGGACCGCTTCGACCAACCCGGCAAGGCAGGCGCGAAGATCGACAACCAGGGCACGATCCGCATCGCCAACGCCGGCATCGCCGCGCTGGTGGGCCGGCAGGTCAGCAACAGCGGCTTCATCCATGCCACGCTGGGCAAGGTGGCACTGGCGGCCGGCGACGCCTTCGTGCTCGACCTGGCCGGCGACCACCTCGTCAACCTGATCCTTGACCGCTCGCAGATGGAACAGGTGCAAGACGCCCAGGGCCGGCCGCTGATCGCCCGCGTCGACAACACCGGGAACATCCAGGCCCCTGGCGGACGCGTCCAGCTCAGCGCCGCCACCGTCTCGAGCCTGCTCGACAACGTCATCAACGTGCAGGGCGACATCCGTGCCACGGCGCTCAGCACCGGCAACGGCCTGATCTCGCTGTCCGGCAACGAGACGACCCAGGTCACCCTCGGCGGCGTGCTGCAGGCCAGCGGGACGGGCTCGGCCGTGCGCGCCACGGGCCGCGACATCAGCGTCGCCCGCACAGCCCAGGTGGGCCTGGGGCCGGGCGCCAGTCTCGAGCTTTCGGCCGGCCGCGACATCACGGTCAACGCGCCGATCGTCCTGGAGGACGGCAGCCTCACGCTGGCGGCCTCCCAGGGCAGCCTGAGCACCGCGCCCGGCAGCGTCATGCAGGCGTCCAGCCTGACGGCGCGAGCCCGGCAGGGCATCACGCTCGGCGGGGTGCTGACCTCAGGGAACGTGGACGTGCGCAGCACGGCCGGCCCGGTGCTCACCCACGGGGCGGTGGACGCCGGCGGCGGCGTGTGGATGGATGCCGGCACCGGCACGCTCACGGTGGGCGAAGCGGGCATCCAGTCGCGGGGTGCGGGCCAAGGCATCCAGCTCAGCGCGGGTGGCGACCTCCAGCTCAACGGCGACCTGGTCGCCAACGCCGCCACGGTGCAGCTGACCTCGAGGGCAGGCGGCGTGACCGCGCGCGTGGCCACACCCGGCGCCAACGCGACGGCAGGCGACGCCTTCATCGACGCGGGCCGTGACGGCAACGCCTCGCGCGTGATCGTCAACGCCCATGGCAATGTCGCGCTCGGCGACATGCGCGCCTGGGCTGCCATCGACGCCACGTCCGCAACGGGCGACGTGCTGCTGCTGACCCCGATCGGCGGCGCGAACACCGGCTACCTCGACCACGCCCAGGGCTACCAGGCCACGCTGCGGCCGGACGTCGGCACGCTGCGCATCGCGGCCCCCGAAGGCTCGGTGGAACTGAATGGCCTGAACCTCGATGGCCTCCAAGACCCGCGGGGGAGCGGTGACGGGCTGAACGTGCAAGCCGCGCGGCTGATCCTGAGCAACGCGCGCATGGCGGTCAACAAAGGAGCCATCGTGCTCGCGGGCGGCACGTCGCAGCCGGCGGATGGCGTCTATCTGGGCGACAGCGTGTTCTCGCGCGGCTGGGACGCGGTGGGGAGCGATGGCCAACGCGGCGGCAGCGGCGCCGCGGCCGACACCAAGATCGGCTACGCGATCACCGTGACCGGCGCACGCCTGGTCCTGTTCGACAACACCGACCAGACGGCATCGCTGACCGGCATGTTCCGCGTGACGCCAACCGTCGGCCCCCCGGTCTACACCGACGTGCTCGGCCATGTGGTCAACCCGGCGACCGGTGACCGGCTGGCGCCGGCCCAGCGCGTGCATTGCGAAGATTGCGGCGCTGCGGGCGCCGTCGTGCGGGTCGTCACTGTGGACGCGAATGGCCAATTCCTCGATGGCGCCACAACCACCCCCGTGACGCCGCTGGTCGGCGAGCCGGTGCGGCGCAACGTGGCCAGCATCGAGATCGCGAACAACGCGGCGAACTACGGCCGCAACACGCTGGCATCAGTGACGGAAACCGCCGAGCAGCTGCGCTCGGCGCTGGTGCCGCACAACGCCGGTGGCGCCACGCCGGCAATCACGGTGAACGTGGGCCAGGTGGCCGGCTCGACGATGGCGGGCCCGACAAGCACGGCCGCCGGCGCCGGGCGTCACACGATCGCAGAGGCTGCGGCGGCGTCGGCACGCTCACTCTCCACCACGGCCAGCCGCTCGGCCAACGACGGCGGGCGCCCTGAGTCGACCAGCGGCGTCCTGCTCAAGCTGCTGGGGTTCGATGCGCCGGTCGGGGCGGCAGTGGACACGTCGACCGTCGTGTGGCCGGGTTCGGTGAGCTTCGCGAGTGTGGCAACGGACGCCGCGCAGGTAACACCGAACGGGCTCAACGGCGCCGACCCCCTGTTTCCCGACCTGGGCGCGCCTGGGGCGGGTGTGAGCCCACCGGTGCGCAGCCGCTTCGAGGTGACGCTGCCGAGTGCCCGGGTCTACATCAGCTACCAGCTGGGCGGCGTGCCGCAAGCCGCCGTCAGCACCGCGGTGAGCGATCTGGTCGTCGAGATGCGGCAACTGCCCGGCGAGCTGTCGGGCTGGGCGCAGGTGCTGGGCGCACGGCTGAGCCCTGCCCAGGCGTCCGGCGTCCAGGCGCTTCGCGATGGCTTGCCCGTCGGCGCCACAGACATCCGCTTCGGCTACGGCGGCCCTCAGGCGTACGCCGGCATCTACACCACGGTGCGGGGCGCATCGTCAGACCTCGCGATCGGCACCCCCGGCACCGCCTCTTCGATCGCCTTGTCCGGCTCGGTGCTGTCGACTTCGCGCGAGGGTGTGACATCGGCCCAGCCGCTTCGCGTCGGCGCGGACCTGGCGCCCCGCCTGTCCGACGTGTCCAGCGTCACCTACGAGCAGGTGAACGGGCAAACGGCGGTGCGCCGGGTTGCCGATGGCTTCGGCGGTGGCGCCTCCCCGACGTACAGCGTCAGCTCGGTGATCGTCGAGTCGTCAAGCAACGGCCGCTACCCATCGACCGAAAGCGGCACGCGCGTGGTCGTCTTCGATGGCACGCTCGAGTCGCAAGTCGGTCGCGCCACGGCCGACAGCGGCGGCGGCCCCTTCGTGCCGGGCCTGGCCGGCACCTCAGGCTCGCGCAACAGCAGCACGACCACCTTCACCAGTGTGGGCGCCGGTCCGGCCACGGTCGCCAGCGTCCCCCTTCCCCCTGGCGCCGGGCCAGCGCCCACGCCGCGGGACGGTGGCCCCTTCGTGGCCGTGACCGACGTGGACGCGCGTCCTGAGCAAGACGCCCGACGGCAGGCGGAGCAGCCGGTGACGTCGGGCCGACCGGCCTTCGCCGACGAGGATGGCACCGTGGAAGTCGGCCAGCGTCCCGCAGCCCAGGCCGACTTCGGCCGTGGGGCGGGCGTGTCGGGTGCCGCCGCCAACGTCTTCAAGCGCCGCTATCGCATCGCGACCACGTCCGACGACACGGTCTGTGCCCCAGGGGCCCTGGCGGCTGACAACAAGGCCCAGAAAGCCGCCGAAGCTGGCAGCGCGACCGGTGCGCAGGGAAGCAGGGCCGCCGCCGCACGGCCTTGCCGACCCTGACGGACCCAGGCGCAGCCACCGCCCGAGGGCCTGTCCATTTCGCGGATGACAGATGCGCTTGCACCAGGAAAGCCGTGGGACAAGCGCCGGCGCATGGGCCCGTGCCGTGGCCGCCGCACTGGCGTGCGCGGCGACCATGGCCGGTGCGGCGCCCCCGCGGCCGGACACCGGGCCCTCGCTCACCCCGCAGGTCCGCGTGGTGCAGCCCATGCACACCGCGCCGGTGGCGCAGATCCGCACCGATGCCCGTTTCGAGCGGTTGCTCACCTCGTCGAGCGACAAGACGCTGCGCCTGTGGCGGCTGGCCGACTTCCAGCTGCTGCGCACCATCCATCTACCCTCCGAGCCAGGCCCCGAGGGCACCCCCTACGCAATCGCGCTGTCGGCCGACGGCCGCCGTGCCTACGCGGCAGGCTACACGGGCTGGCACTGGCATCGGGCCGCGCACATCTACCTCGTCGACGTGGATGGCGGGCGCATCAGCGGCAAGGTCGGCAGCTTCCCCGGCGAGGTGGTGACCGCGCTCGACCTGTCGCCCGATGGCCGGCGGCTGGCGGTCGGGCTGGGCCGCGGCGGCCTGGTCGTGATCGATGCGACCTCGGGCGCGCGGCTGCAGGCCGACGCGGCGTATGCCGCGCCGGTGACGTTCGTGCACCACGCCGCCGATGGCCGACTGGCCACCACCGCCGCCGACGGCTGCCTGCGCCTGTATGCGGCGGACGGCCGGCTCGTCTACCGCAACCAGTTCCCTGCCCTGGCGGCCGACCAGCCGCAATGCAGCGGCGGCGAACTCGGCGGTGTGCGGTTCTCGCCCGACGGCAAGTGGCTGGCCCTGGGCTCGCGTGCCGCGCCGGAGGTCGGGCTGTTCGACGCTGCCGGCCTGCAGCTGTCATTGCGGCGCACGGTGCGCATCCCGGACGGCGGGCAGCGATCGCTGTGCTGCATCGCCTGGTCACCGGACAGCCGCACGCTGTACGTCAACGGCAGCGTCGAAGGCGATCGGCCGACGCCGGTCTATCGAATCCAGGCGCCCGCCTCGGGCGCCCCCGAGCGCTGGGACACCCGCCCCCAGCAGATCACCAACATGCTGCCGATGCCCGACGGCTCGGTGGTTCTGGCGACCACGGTGCCGTCCATCAGCCGCATCGCCGCCACCGGCCGACCGGCCGTGCGTCCGGATGGCACGCCGCTCGCCGTCGCGCCCGACCACATCGATTTCCACCGCAGTCGCGCGGCACTCGATCACCTGCGGGTGTCGGCCGACGGCCGTGTCGTGGCATTCGAAGCCCAGCCGGGGCGGTGGCTGAGGGCCAGCCCGTTGGCGGCCGATCCGAGCAGCGTGCTGTCATTGCTTGACGGCGAGCCCGGGGGTTCCCAGGACCCGGCGCTGTCCGCCGTGCGGCGCAGCGGCGCGGTGAGCGTGCGCACGGCGGTCGGTGTCTTCGCGCATCACGAGCCGACGCTGGTCAATGGGCAGCCGGTCGCGCTCGGCTTCGAGGAGGACGTGCGCAGCTGGGCGGTGCATGCGCGCCTGCCGGTCGCGGCGCTGGGCACGCAATGGCGGCTGCATCTCGTCGACCATCGCGGCCAGCCGCTGCCCGGCTGGGAGGAGCCACCCTTCGTTCCCGCGCCGATCCACCACACCGTCATCACGGAGGACGGCCGCTGGGTCGTGGTGGCCCTGGGAGACGGCACCCTCCGGTGGTTCGAGATCGCTTCCGGGCGCGAGCGCCTCGGCCTGTTCGTGCATGCCAACCTGTCCGACTGGGTCGCCTGGCGGCCCGAGGGCCACTACGCTTCATCGCCACAAGGCGACCGCTTCGTCGGCTGGCTGGTCAACCGTGGCGAGGCCCAGACCCCGGACTTCTTCCGCGCGGATCAGTTCGAACGCACGCTCTACCGGCCCGATCTGCTCCAGGCTGCCTTCACCGGCGAGCCTGGCCGCGAGGCCACCGGCGTGGCGGAATCGTTCAGGCTGGCGCCACGCGTCCACATTGACGACATCCTGCCGGCCAGCCGCGAGGTGCGCTTCACGGTCGAGGGCGCGGCGGGGCAGGCGGCGGCAGCGCGCGTGGCCGAGGTCGGGCTCTATGCCGATGGCGTGCCAGTGCTGAACGCGGCGGCCCGGAAGGTCACCACGACAGCCGCGACATTCACCCGCACCGTGCGCATTCCCGACAGCCTGTCGATGGACGCCATCCGCGTCGAGGCCGAAGCGGCCGGTGTGCTCGGCGTCGACGAGGCCGGGGCGGTGCAGGCCGCCGAGGTCGTGCGCGCGCGCAAGGGGCGGCTGTGGCTGCTGGCGGTGGGCGTCGGCCATTTCGAGGACTTCGCAGGCTGTGCCCAGACGAAGGTCTGCCTCCTGCGGCTGGCCGATCTGCCCAATGCACCCCACGATGCCCAGGCACTCGCCGAACGCCTGGCACAGGCCGCGAATTCCACCTTCACCGAGGTGCACCTCAGGCTGCTGACCGATGGCGGCGGACCAGGCATGTCGCCACCGACCAAGCAGGCCGTGATGAACGCGCTGGCCTGGCTCCAGGGCGCCGCACCCGAAGACACCGTGGCCGTGTTCATGGCCTCGCATGGCATCGCCGGTGGGCCGGGCCATGCCGAGTACTACTTTCTGCCCGCGGATGCGCAGGTCGAGGCCGTGGAATGGGCGCTCGCCCCGGGTGCCGCGCTCGGGCACGCCGACTCGCTGATCAGCGCGAGCGAACTGGCCGATGGCCTGAGGCGCGTCGCCGGGCGGCGCCTGCTGATGATCGACACCTGCCATGCCGGTGCGGCCGACAGCCCGAGCAACCCCCACTCGCTGGCCAAGCGCAGCGCATCGGCGCAGGTCGCCGTGCTGGCCGCCAGCACCGGCCGCGAGCAGTCCTATGAAGCTGTCGACCCGGGCGTGCACCACGGCGCTTTCACGCAGGCCGTGCTGCGCGGCCTGCAGGGCCTGGCCGACCGGGACGGCAACGGCTGGGTGACGGTGGACGAGCTGGCCAGCTACGTCGGCCCGGAAGTCGCCCGCAACACGGCACGCCTGAACGAGGCGCTGCGGGAGCGCAACCCCAGGCATCGCGATGTGTCGCAGACGCCCACGCTGATCGCCAACCCGGTGTTGCGCGGCAGCGCCTTGATGGCCGTGCCGCGCGGCGGCTCTTGAGACAAAAAAATTTCCTGCGCCGCCATTGAACCGGTCCGCAGGACGCTGCGACTCATTGGTGTCCACGCAGCAGATCCGATGCCATCGAGGCCCGCAGCGGACTGCTCAGTTCACCTCGGCAGGGCCTTGGAAGTTCCACCCCTCACTCTGGAGTCCACCATGAAGACCTTCCGCAAGACCCTGATCGCCCTCGCCGCCATCGCGGCGGTAACCAGCGCTTCGGCGCAGCAATCCAACGTCGACCTCAACGGCGGCGCCCAGATCCAGGCAGGCGGCGCGAACAACAGGCAGACGGCCGACATCGGCCATGCCAAGGGTTCGGGCCGATCGAACGTCAAGGCCAATGGCCTGGCCCAGATCCAGGCCGGTGGTGCCAACAACAAGCAGACGCTGGAGATGGGCAACGCCAGCGGCAGCGGCACATCGAACGTGAAGGCCAACGGCGTGGCGCAGGTCCAGGCCGGCGGTGCCAACAACAAGCAGAGCCTGGTGATGGGCGCGGCTTCCGCCGGCACGTCCAATGTGAAGGCCAACGGCGTGGCGCAGATCCAGGCCGGTGGCGCCAACAACGCGCAGTCGATGAACGTCGGCAACACCTCGAAGTAAGGGCCGCGCCTTCCCTCAGGGGCTCAAGACCAGGAGACCACCATGCGAACTTCGCACCTCATCGTTCCCGCCCTGTGGGCCGTCCTGCTGCTGGGGGCGGGCGCGCAAAACGCCTGGGCCACGGCCCGCGCCGATGCGCTGGAGATGGAAGACAAGGACCGCGCGACGCTGAGCAAGGAAACCATGAAGCAAAAGCGCATGGGCAACGGCAGGACGGACGGGCTGCACATGCCCAACAGCCAGCAGGGCTGCGGCAACGTCGACATCGGCAACGCCGACGGCGACAAGAAGGGCTCGGGCCGCGTGGCCGAGCGCAACCGCACAGTCATCGTCACCGGCAACGTCTACAACACGGCGCAGTGCCGCTGATGCTTGCCGGAGATCACCATGGGCCGCATGCTCCTGCACGCACGCCGGCGCCTCGTGGGGGCGACCCTCGCCGCTGCACTGCTGCCGGGCATGGCGCTGGCAGGCGACGCCAGGGAGGATGCCTTCCTGCATCAGGCCGAGGCAGCCAGCGTGGGGCCGTCGAGCGGTCCGCCGCGTGCCAACGTGACGAGCTTCGCCGCGGCCCTGCGCTGCATGGACGGCGTGTTCCGCACCTATGGTGCCCGGTCGGTCTCCATCGTTCTGGAGGAGATCCCGGACGCCACGAAGAAAGTCAGCGTGGGGGCCAAGGACATGTTCATGTCCGCGACCTCGCAGATGACACGGTCCAGCCGCGCCGTGCGGCTCATCCCCTACATCAACCCCAACAGTGTCGGCGGCTCGGTCTTCGGCGGGCGCGAGGACGTGCTCAAGAGCGCCGACTTTTCCGTCCAGGGCTCGATCTCGCAGTTCGACGAGACCACCTTGCGCAAGCAGCGCGACGGCGCCATCTGCCTGGGGCCCCTGTGCATCGGCGGCGCGGAGTCCGACGCTTTCTCCGGCATGAGCCTGGACCTCAGCATGATCGAGACCACGGGGCTGACCCTGATCCCCGGCGTGACTGCCAAGAACTTCGTGCTGATCCGTCGCAAGGGGCGCGGCTTCGACGGCGACCTGAGCCTGAAGAAGTTCGGTGTCCAGTACAACTTCACGTTCACCAGCAGCGATGGGCAGGGGCAGGCGCTGCGGTCGCTGGTCGAGCTGTCGGTGATCGAGCTGTACGGCCGCCTGCTCAAGATCCCTTACTGGTCCTGCCTGGGCCTGAGCGACAACGATCCGGGCGTGGTGGTCGAGATTGAGGATTGGTGGGAGACGCTGCGCGAGGACATCCCGTCGCTGATCAGCTACTTCCAGCGCCAGATGCAGACACGCGGCCTGTACCAGGGCGAGATCGACGGCCGCCTCAACGAAGAACTCAAGCGGGCGATCCGCGCCTACAAGTCGGTGCTGGGGCTGGCACCGGACCTGAACGTGGACGCCGGCTTTTTCAAGCGCTACCTGGCCGCCAACCATGCCGAGCTGCAGAAGCTCGCGGCCGCGCAGCTTGCCGAGATCGCGGCACGCGAAGGCCCGGTGGCTGGCAACCCGCCGGCCGCTACCGCGGCCACCGTCTCGGTCGAGAGCCTGCGTGGCCGGGGCCATGTCCACCAACGCGGCGAGCTCGTGGAGATCGAGGTGGGCGTGACCCGGTCGTCCTACCTCTACTGCTATTGGCTGGACGAGACAGGGCAACTCACCCAGTTCTTTCCGAACGGCGTGCAGCCCTCGGCCGCGGTGCACGTCGGTGCGCGCCTGGTCTTTCCAGGCGCTTTCGGCCTGCGGCTGACCGCCAGCCCCAGCGGTGCGACCGAGACCGTGGCCTGCTTTGCGGCGCCCAGTGACATGGGACGCGAAGCCCTCGGGCTCAGGCCCAAGATCAAGGGCCTGGTCAACCTCAGGAACGCGCTGGGCCAGCGCGCCGGTCAACCCATCGACGTGGGAATCTACGATGTCAAAGTCCAATAGCCACAGCCCTTGGGGCCCCGGATGCGGCCTGGGTCATGCGCCGGCGTCGCAGACACGGCGACGGGCCATCCTGCGGGTGATGCACACCCTGGCCGCCATGGGCGCAATGCCCTCACGGTCGGTCGGTCGCGCGGAGCGCGGCTATCCGGTTGAGGCCTTCGACGCCATAGAATCGACGCTCGCATGCACGCTGTACCTGGCACCTGGCGCGAAGCCGGGCGTGTCGGTGCAGGCAGAACCTGCCGTGCTTGACGCGCTGCGGATCCGCACCGAAGGCAACACCCTCGTGCTCGACGCCAGCGGCTACCAGACCCGGCAGGGGGTTGTCGTGAGCGTGAGCTTCACTGCGCTGCGGCGCTTGCAGGTGAGCGGCTCGGGCGAGCTGGCCCTCGTTCAGCTGGCCTCAAGCACGCTGGACGTCGTGCTCGACGGCGCGACAGACGTTTCGGCCAACCGTTTGAACCTCGGCCGGTTGGCACTTGACGCCAGAGGAAGCGATGAGGTCAGGCTCGCCGGCATCGCCAGGCAGTTCGATCTCAGTCTGTCGGGCTCGGGCAATGTGATGGCGAACGACCTGTCGAGCGATGTCGTCGAGGTCCGTTCAACCGGTTCTGGCGACGTGCAGGTGAAGGTGAAGAAGCAGCTGGTTTCCCGCATTGAAGGCTCCGGCAGCGTGCGCTACACCGGCCGGCCGACCTTGAAGACGCAGCTCGTCGGATCGGGCGCGTTGATCGACGCGAACGGATCTTGAAAGGCAAACCCAGGCAACCCACTCAGTCAGGGAGAAGTGACATGGACCGCACCCTCGATCTCGAAGCGCCGCCGCGTGTCCCGTGGCCGCGGGGCTGGATGGCACTGGCGCTGACCATCGGTTGCAGCAGCGCGTGGTCGCAGACGTCGCAGGCCGATGTCCGCTCGACCGTGCAGGTGCAGGGCGGCGCGCTGAACCTGCAGCAGTTCGAAGCGGGCAACGCCGCGGGCGTCGCCCGGTCAGAGGCCGGGCTGGGGAGCGCCGTCCAGGTGCAGGCCGGCGCCCTGATGCGTCAGAGGAGCACGATCGGCAATGCCACGGGCAACGCCCAAGCGACCGCCAAGGTGGGGACGCTGACCCAGATCCAGGCCGGCGCGCTGAACAACCAGAGCGCTGCGATCGGCAATGCCTCAGGCCATGCGCAGTCGAACGTGACGCTCGGTTCGCTGACACAGGTGCAGGCCGGCGTTCTGAACGACCAGCACGCCAACGTCGGCAACGCCAGCGGCTCCGCGCGCAGCCAGGTCAGCGCGGGTTCGCTCACCCAGGTGCAGGCCGGCCTGCTCAACAGCCAGGCAATGAAGATCGGCAACGCCAGCGGCGGCGGACGCAGCCATGTGAACGTGGGCGCCGTGACGCAAGCCCAGGGCGGCCTTCTCAACCAGCAGTCGGTCGAGATCGGCAACGCCAGCGGGAATGGCCAGACGAACGTCAGCGTCGGAAGTGTCGTCCAGGTCCAGGGTGGCTTCCTGAACAGCGCCAAGACCCGCATTGGCAACAAGTGATGTCCTCCCCCGACCTCCCCCGACTGGAGAACCGACATGTCCACCTTCCTCGTCAAGTCCGTCCTTGCCAGTGGCCTGATGGCGCTGGCCTCGGCCGGGAGCGCCCAGGTGACCTATTTGCGCAATGTCCCGACCGTGCAGGAGCTCAAGGCGGCGCTCGCCCAGGCCCCAGCCGCGCCGGCAGGCCGCGGCGTCGAGTTCACCGCCCCGCCCCAGGCCGCCGCGCTCACCGTCTCCGCGCTGCCCGCACCGGCCGGTGCAGCGGCCACGGCGTGCAGGCGGGCGACGGCCGGGCCGGCCGTCGCCATGCCCATCCACTTCGACGTCAACAGCAGCCGTCTGGCTGGCCCGTCGGTGGGCTTCGTCGACGCGGTGGCCAGCCTGATGGCCCAGGACCCGAGCCTGCGTCTCCTGATCGAAGGGCACACCGACGCGAACGGCAACGCCAGTCGCAACCTCATGCTTTCCTGGGAGCGCGCGATGGTGGTGTTCCGCACCCTGGTGGACAAGCACGGTGTCGATCCGCAGCGGCTCGAGCCGCTCGGCCGTGGCTCGCTCGAGCCGCTGGAGGGCATGGACCCGGCAGCCGCGGTGAACCGGCGCGTGCAGTTCCGGGTGAGCCTGGCAGAACCGTCGACTGTCCGCGGCCAGCCCTCATGAACCCGCTTCCCGACGAAGCCGTCCGGGCGCTGCTGGCGCAGATCGGGCAAGGCGACCAGGCCGCGCTCGAGACCCTGCACCGGCGCTTCGCGCGGCGGGTCCATGCCTTCGTGCTGAACCGCTGCCGGGACGCCTGCATCGCCGACACCATCGTCGGCGACACCTTCTACGAAGTCTGGAAGAAGCCGGGCGCGTACCGCGGCGAATCGAGCTTCTCCACCTGGCTGCTCGGCATCGCGCGTTTCAAGATGCTGTCTGCGCTGCGAGGCACACGCCACTTCCATGACGACGTGGCCGATCTCGCCGACGAACTGGCGAGCGAGAGCCCAACGGCCGAACGACAGCTTGAGCAATCGCAGGACGCGAACCTGCTGCATCGCTGCTTGAAGAGATTGAGCGCGATCCATCGCGAGTGCCTGCACCTTGTCTACTTCGAGGAGCTGCCGGTGCCCGACGTCGCCGCCTTGCAGGGCGTCCCGGAAGGCACCGTGAAGACGAGGCTGTTTCACGCGCGCGCCCAGATGCGCACCTGTCTTCAGGAGGTGGCCGCCTGAGCCCGTTCTCCTTCCACCATGAGCAAGCTGACCCCACCCCCGGATGCGGCGAGACCCGATGAGGAGGAGCGCGAGGAGAGCGACATGCACGCGCTCCTTCCCTTCTTCGTCAATGGCACGCTGGATCCTGCGCAGCGCCAGCGGGTCGAGCGATGGATCGCACGCTCGCCCAGCCACGCCCAGGAGCTGGACTGGCTGCTCCAGCTTGCCCGCGCCGTGCGCTCGCAGGCCGACGAAGCGCGTGCGGACGCGGGGCTTGACCACCTGCGCCGCCTGATCGCGGCCGAAGCCGGGGCTGCGTCGGAGTCAGCCACCTCCCATGTCGGCGTCCGCCGCCCGGCCGCGCCATTGAACAGCCTCGACCGATGGACCCAGTGGTTCAAGGCACTGTGGCCACCCCCACGGGCCCTGGCCTACGGCATCGTCGTCCTGCAGACGGCGGCGCTGGTGTTCTTCACGACACGCCCCGTGCCAGAGGAGAAGGCGCTGCCGCGCTCGACCGAGACATCCTCCTACATGCTGGCCGGCCCGTATGCGCGGGTGATTTTTGCGCCTTCCGCCAGTGAGGCTGACATCCGCCAACTGCTGCTCTCGCGCGGGCTGCAGATCGTCGGCGGCCCCAACCTGCTGGGCGAATACTGGCTGGCGCGCTCCGCGCACACCGGGACCGAGCCCCAGGCCTTGCTTTCGTCGCTGCAGAAGGACCCCCTCGTGCGCGACGTGGTGCTCGACGACAAGGCGCCCACGTCCAGGCATTGAGGCGCCCATGACACGGACACACCCTCCCGGCGAGTGCCCAGCACCTCATCGCCCAGCCATGCGGCTGTCACGGCGACGCTGTCTCGTCCAGGCCGGGCTGGCGCTGACCTGCGCGGCAGTGGGCATGGCCTCGGCCAGGAGGGCGCTCTCAGCGCAGGCCCTGCGCACGGCCCTGGTGATCGGCAACGCTTCCTACGCGGTGGCCCCCTTGCACAACCCATTGAACGATGCCCGTCTGGTCGCCGGTGCCTTGCAGCAGCTGGACTTTCGCGTCACACGCATCGAAGACGGCAATTTGAAAGCGATGATCGAAGGCATTCGCGACTGGCTCGCCGACTCGAAGGACGCACAAAGCCGTTTCTTCTTCTTCGCCGGCCATGGCGCGCAGTGGCAGGGCCGCAACTTTCTGTTGCCGGTCGATGCCGAGCTGCAGAGCGAGGAAGAACTGGCCATGAAGGCCGTCAGCGCCACCGATCTCACCGAGCGCCTGGCCCGCATCCCCACGGGCGTCAACGTGGTCGTGCTCGATGCCTGCAGAAACATGCCCTACCCGTTGACGACAGCCACGGCAGGAAGGTCCCGGGCCGCGACGGGCAGCGTGGCCCCGGGGCTGGTTGCGGCACTGCCTCCACAAGGCACCTTGATTGCCTTTGCCACCTCACCGGGGGCGATCGCCCTCGACGGCAAGCCCGGGTCATCGAGCACCTACACCCGGCATCTCGTTGCGCAGATGAGCGTTCCGGGGGTGCCGGTCGAGACCATGTTCAAGCGCGTGCGTGCGGCCGTGGCCAGGGAGACCGGCAACCGACAGGTTCCCTGGGAGACCAGCAGCCTGGTCGGCGACTATTGCCTCCAGCCCGGCACCGCCGGGCAGTGCAATGCGGCATCCGCACCGGCTGAGGGGCTCGACGTGAGCCGCGTGCGTCAGTGAGACCCCGCCGCCGGCATCCCATGCACCGAGCGGAGGCTCACTGTCAATCCCACGACACGGATTGTTTCCCGTGCGCCAGAGCCGCCAGGGAAGCCCCCGCGCAGCCGGCAACGCTCCTATACTGCGCCGGCCTGTGCCACCACCCCACAGGCACAGGCAGGTTCGGTGGGTGAGCCCACCGGCCCACCCTGCCCGATCTTCAGTTGTTGACGCCGTTCCGCCGTCCCTTCGTGAGTAGCAGCAAGGCCATGCCGGTTGAGCGTGGCGTGGCAGGGGCCCGATCCTCCTCGGGTCGACAGCCTTGGTGTCCAACAAAGTGGTTTGCATCACCCCGAAGCGTCGCCGTCGGAAAGATGCGCCGAAGCCCGCCCTGCGTGCATCGATGCACCCGCTGTCCGCCGTCGACATCCACCGAATGAATGCAGGACCGTGTCATGTGGCATCGCATTCGCCGTCGTTGTTCAGGTTGTTCCCGTTGTCCTTCCCCCACCCTGCCCAGGAGAAGCCCGTGAAGCAACGCACCCAACGCAGTCTGTCCGCCGCCCTGCTGATCAGCGTGAGCGGCATCGGCGTCAGCCACGCCTGCTCACCCGAACCGTACATCGCCAGCGTGTGCGTGATGACGTGGCCCAGGAGCACCAGTTTCGGCAACGGTACGTATGCCCCGGCCAATGGCGCGGTGCTGCCGATCAGCAACTACAACGCCTTGTACGCGCTGATCGGCGTCACCTACGGCGGCAATGGGACCTCGAACTTCCAGTTGCCCGACCTGCGTGGCCGGGTCATCGTCGGAGCCGGCCAGTACCTTGGCAGCGGCCCACCTTACGTCCCCGGCCAGACAGGCGGCAACTCGACCGTCGCCTTGACCAACGCTCAGTTGCCGCCGCACAACCACGGGCTGGTCAGCGGTCCCACGGGCGTCACGGCCACCACCGGCCTGGGCACGCTGGCCGCCGCCACCACACTGACAGGGCTGACGGCCACCACCTCCCTGAGCAGCGTGACCGCGACGGCCGCGGGCAGCGGCCTGGCCCTCAACGGATCCACGGGCGGCAACCTGGGCACCAACCCCTCCGGGTCGTCGCTGGGCAGCTATACCGGCGCGGTCAAGGTCTATTCAGACGCAGCACCGACGGTGGCGATGAAGGCCGGCAGCATCAGCGGTTCGGCCCCCGTCACCTTCAGCGGCAGCCCCACCACCACCGTCTCGGGCAACCCGACCACGACGCTGTCAGGCGCGCCGAGCGTGACGGTCTCGGGGGTCACGGCCGTGACGGGGTCCGGCACACCGGTCAACACGATGCCACCCTTTCTGGTGCTGAGCTACTACATCGCCGTCAATGGCATGTTCCCCACCTCGGATTGAGCCACGCAGCCACGCTTGCCGGCCTCGTTGCCGGTGCAGCGGCTGCCACGGGCTGCCGCTGCCCTGCCCTCTCCCTGGATTCGGACCCACCGCCATGAAACCCGTGCTCTCGCTGTTGCTGCTGTTGTCGTCTTCGTTGTCCTTGTCGCTGGGGCCCTCGACGTCGCTCGCGCGTCCCTTGGGCGCCGAGGGGCGCCCTGCGGTCACCGACTGGGCGCGTGAATTGGCCCCCGCGCAGTCTGCCCTGGCCCAGGGCGATCACGCCGCGGCCTACGCGCGCTTCCAGCGTGCCGCCAGCCGCAACCCACTGGCGCAGTTCATGGTGGGTCTGTTCCATCGCAATGGCTGGGGCCGCCCAGTGAATCCGCCCCAGGCCTGCACCTGGTTCGAGAAAGCTGCGCACCGGCAGGTGCCGGCCGCCGAGCACCTCTGGGGCGACTGCCTGGCCGAGGGCATCGGCCGTCCTGCCGACGTCCCCGGCGCGCTGGCCTGGTATGAGGCGGCCGCGCGCCACGGCCACCTGATCTCCTGGTGTTCGGCCGCCGGCCATCTCCTCGAGGGCAAGGGCGTTCCGCGCGACGTTCCCAGGGGGTTGGCCCTGTGCGAGCAGGCCGCCCAGGCCAACTCGCCGCCGGCGATGCGCCAGCTGGCGAACTTCCACGCCCAGGCCCACGGAGACGTCCCCCCGAACCTGGCCGCCGCGCGCGGGTGGTACCTCCAGGCGGCGCAGCGCGGGGTCGCCGAGGCTCAGCACCGTGTGGGGCTGATGATGGCCAACGGCGAAGGAGGTCCGGTGGACCTGGAGGCCGCATTGTTCTGGCTGGAGTCCGCCTCGGCCCAGGGGCATGCCCCGGCCTACCTGGCCACCGCCCTGCTGTATGCCCATGCGCCCGTTCAGCCGGACACCGGCGCCCAGGCGCCCGAGCACCTGGCCAAGGTGTACCTGTGGACCACCGCCGCGGTGGCCCGCAGCAACGACGACCCCGAGCTGCAGGCCCAGGCCCGAAGCCTTCAAGGCCAGGCCCTGGCCGTGATGCCCGCGAGTTGGCGCCCCGATCTGGACAAGCAGGTGGCCGAGCACCTGGCCGAGCACGCGGCCAGGTGAGGCGGCGCAGCCCGACCCGCGACCGCCGGGTCCTGGGACAACGCGGCCTCCCCTGAAAGGAAAAGCCAGGCCGTGGAAAAGCTAGGATGCGTCCTTTCCGACTTGTCTCAGCAGCGATGCCACGCGATCACCACTTCAAAGCCAAGTACCTGCTTTCTGCCATGGCCGTCCAGGACATCGGCAAGTGCTTTGAGCGTTTCAGCCCTCCGCAGGGCCAGTCGTACCTTCAAGACCTGTGGGGCGGATTGGGGTTGGAAGTGCCGGCCGATCAACGGGTCGACGGCGAGGGACTTCGCGTCACACCGCATGAGTTCAAGAACGGCTGTCCCGCACTCGTGCTGACCCTGCCAGCACCGCAGGAGAGAAACGAAGCCTACTTCCTGGCGATGCTGCAGCCGCAACCCGGCGTGGGCCTCGTGATGGCCTTGGAGCATTCCTGGGACCCGATGCACCAGGTGCCCTCCACCGCACTCGTCGGGTGGTCCGCGCAGGGACGGTTCAACTGCGGCCCGGGCCCGGCGCCCGACCTGCCTTCTTTCCTGGCGGCGGTGGAGGCTGTGTTGGCATGACAGCGCGGCACGATGATGGATGCGGTTTTTGATCAGTTGTCGGCTCAAGGAGGTTGCGAATGACTTTGCCGCAAGATGTGTTGAGCGAAATCGATGTTTTCGTTCGCGGGGGTTTTGAAGACCGCGAGGGGATCCTCGAGATCCTGCTGGAGGAAAGGTACGAGCCCGGGGAGCTGGATGCCGACGCGGTGGAAGCTGCGGTGGAGCAGGCCATCGCCGTGCATGAAGCGCAAAAGAAACACTGGCCGGCCACCACGGACTGCGACAGGCTGGACGCCGTCTTCTCGGCGCTGTCCTCGAAGGGGATCGTCGCGCTCCAGAACGCGGGCTATACGCAAAGCGATGGCTACAGCGACGTGGTGGAGGCCTACCACCGCCATCCGCACAAGGACAGGCTGATCGGCTACTGCTTCTACCATGGCCAGGATCTGGAGCGCGCGGTCGCGGGAGATGGACTTTATCTGGCCTTCGGGCCGATGGATCCCAGCCAGGAAGCCACCGAGGGGCCGCGCATCGGTGCGCTGATCGCCGAGGCGCTTCGGCGCGGCGGGCTGGAGGTAGCGTGGGATGGCACGTTCGACCAGCGCATCTTCGTGCCGGCCATCGATTGGAAGCGCCGCTGAGGAGCGCTTCGCGAGGGAGAATGGGTCGACCCTGTCCTCTCTTTGTCAGGCAGAGGCGTTGTCCTCGAGCCTGCTCGTCAGTTGGACAGGCAGGCATTTCCCAACGACAACGACCGACACCATGACCACACACTCTGCCAAAAGCCGCTCCATCGTCATCTCGGGGCTCGGTGGCAACGAAACCTTTTGCCTCGGCCTGGCGAACCTGCGACCTGGGCACCTGCTGGTGGGGAATTCGGTGCAGTCCATGGGATTCCTGGGCTCCTTGTCTGCGGGCATGCGCAACCTGGCGGGCGGTGAGAGCGTCGACGTCACCAATGTGATCAAGGGCGGCCGCGACGCTGCCTTGTCGCGCCTCGTGAGCGAAAGCCGGCAGCTCGATGCCGATGGCGTGAGCGGCGTGTCCTCGGAACTCCGCCGTTTCAATGGCCAGATCGAGTTCCTGTCCACCGGATCGGCGGTGCACCGCACGACGGGCACCCGCTCGCCGCATTTCACCTCGTCCCTCGACGGCAAGGAACTCTATTGCGCCGCGGACGCCGGCTACCAGCCCAAGACCTTCGCCTTCGGCAACATCGCGTATTCGATGGGGATCGGTGGTTCCATCCTGGGCGGCCTGAAAACCATGGTGCGCGGCGAGATCAAGGAATTTTCCGCGGTACTCAACCGCACCCGTCATGCAGCGCTGAACCGGCTGTGCGCCGACGCCGCCGCCGCGGGCTGCAACGTGGTGCTCGGGGTCGAGGTGGAGGTGATGCCATTCGCGGGCTTCCACGAGATGTTGATGATGGGCACGGGTTGCCTCAACAACGCGCTCACCGGCAAGGAGGTGGCATCGTGCGACCTGACCTGCGACGAACTCTGGAGCATGACCCAGATGGGCTATGAGCCGGTGAAGATCGTCATGGGCACCGCCGTGTATTCACTCGGTTTTGTCGGTGGCGTCATCGCCGCACTGACCGGCCTGAAGCGCGGCGAAGTGCCTGAGCTCACCTCGATGGTGTACGACGCGCGCGAACATGCGCTCGATCTGGTGGAAGCGGAAGCCAGGGAATGCGGCGCGGACATGGTGATGGGCACGGACGTCTACATCCACGAGATTGGCAGTGGCCTGGTGGAGTTCATGGCCATCGGCACGGCGGTCCGGAAGAACCCGCGTGTGATGTGCGGCAGTGCCTCCCTGCCTGCCCAGGCCGTGGCGATCCACCGCAGCACCTACCGCCATTCATCCGACGACTTCCTGAGCGGCACGAAGCTCGCCACCTGAAGCGGACCGGCGCGCAGCGAGATGCCGCTGGCACGGGCTTTCGAAGGCCTGCGCGACACGTTCAGCAGGCCGGGCTGACACGGGTCAAGCAAGGAGACTTCAACCGTCTCCCTCTCTGGGGGAAGGCTGGGGAGGCACGTCCCTCGTGCGCGCACGCAGCGCGTCCAGTTCGGACTGCAATCCCGCCAACACCCCCTGGACCCGCCGCGCCAGTGCCTCGGGCGTGCTGCCCAACACGAACGCCTCCAAGGCCTGCCGCGAATCGAAGGAGTCCTTGATGTGTTTCATCAGCAGGCCCAGCGCCTTGCCCTGCAGGCCGGTCAGCGCGCTCACCCAGGCTCCATTGAACCGCGCCTTGACCTGCCGTTGCACGGCCAGGTCGGACATCGCCTGGTCATACGCCGGCTGGAACCCCGGGAAATGCGCTGCGATGCGCGGCAACCAGGCCCGCTTGTCCGGCGGGTAGACATAGGCCGGCAGTTCGGGGTGGGCCTCACACCAAGCCAGGAAGCTGGTGTAGGTCTTGCGCTTGCGGTCGCGCACGCGCGACTGGTTGTTGCGGTTCTCCAGCAGGAAGATGTCACGGTTGAAGAAAGCCGAGCCCGCCACGTAGCGGAAGATGTCTTCCAGCGTGTCGAAGCCCTCGCGGAAGCGCTGCGGCGCATAGCCCAGGAAGGCCAGCGCCTCGTCGTAGTCCCGCGTCAGGACGATGTCGCGAAACAGGTAGTCGCCCTCGCGGATGTAGTAGCACAGCCCATCATGCCGGTGCGCCAGGCCGGCACGGTGCGCGGTACGCCCCACCAGATTGCCCAGGTCGTTGAAGCTGAAGTAGCCCAGCGCGTAGTCGTAAGAGACCGAGGCCTGCGCGATCAGGTCGACCTGGAAGCCGGGCTCTCGCTGCTGCTTTGATTCCCGGAAATCGAAGCTCAGCACGTCACCGTTCTTGAACTGCTCGGTGGCGTTGAACAGCGTCGTCGCCAGCTCCTGCAACCGTGACCAGCCGCCTGCCGCCGCCACGTGCTCGGCGCTCAGCAGCAGGTCCAGGTCGCCAAAATCGGCCTTGCTCGCGTAAGCCGGGATGACGTCCACCCGCGCGCCGGGCAAGGCCGCACGCAGGCCGTCCACCACGGTTCGAGAGACCTTCTCGAAATCGTGGCGGTCGAGCCGGCGGGTGGGGGTGTTCTTGAGTGCGTTGCCGCCCATGGACAGGTCCTTCTTTTCTTTCCAAAGCTCGATCCCGGCTGTTGGATCGACAGTTCTTCAGGCATCGACGTGCGTGGCGTTTCGCCCCAATCCTTGATCTGGCCAGTCATCCGTTCATGGTCGGCGCAAGATCTCCCGGACTTCCATCAGGATGCGGCCCAGCATGTTACGGCCCTTGCCGTCACCGCCATCGCCCCAGTAAGCATCGTTTTCGGTGTGCTCCACCAGCTCGGCCTCGCCTGTCGACGCCAGCAGTTCGGCCAGCGCCGGATGCTGCTCGAACTTCGCCCGCACCGCCTTGCGCATGACGCCATCCTTGGCCGACTCCCAATCCTTGCGCAGCTTGTGCTTGCGGTCCCGACCGAGTCGGGCGGCCAGCATCGGCGAGCTCGCTTTCCGGATGGCCTCGCGGTAAGAGGCGTCCTCAAACTTCTGGGACTGGAAATAGTGCTCTGACGTCGGCCAGGACTTTCCGTCCAGCCGCAGAGGAAACGCCGCGAAGTTCGAGAACTCGCCGAACGGGTCGGCCACGCTGTAGAAGAGGATCCTGCTGCTCATGGGACAACGATACACGCGGGATCGTCCACTTCGTTTGTTATGCAAGTTGCACATCGATCGAAATGATTGACATCAAAGCCGCAAGGTAGCGCCCTATCGTCCTTCCCCCTGTCTGATCGCGGCGCTGCGTCTCGGAGGGCCCAGGGCCTGAGCGCGACAGACCGCATCTGTGCCGGACGCTGCCGAGCGGCTCTGGTGCTGTACGTCCACACGAGCTGTACCTCCACAACCATCAACCCTTCCAACCCGGCGAGGCATGCCGCCTTCACAGCCTGAACATGAGACTTCACACACGCCACGCTCCACAGAAGACGCCCGTCCTTCGCTTCACCCTGCTGGCGGCCTCGCTGGCGTCGAGCCTGCCGGCACAAGCCCAGAACGAGGGCCCCACTGCGCCCGCCACGCAACCTGCGGAAGCGGCGCTGCCGTCGGTCCTCGTGCAAGGGGCACAGGCGCCTGCCCTGCCTGTGGCCAAGCGCAGCACGGCCACCAAGCGCGACGCGGCGCTGGTCGAGACGCCGCTGTCGATCTCGGTGGTCACGAGCGAGGAAATGCAGGCACGCGGCGCGACCAATGTGCGGGACGCCCTTGGCTACACCGCCGGGGTGACGGACACGATGGGCCTCGACACGAACGACCGCGTGTCGCTGCGCGGCCTGCAGAGGGAGCGGATCGATTCTTTCCTGAACGGCTTGCTGCAGCCCTCGACCTTCTTCGGCGTCCCCAGCGTGGAGCCTTACGCCATGGAGCGCATCGAGGTCTTGAAGGGACCGTCGTCGATGCTGTATGGGCAAAGCCCCGCGAGCGGGCTGGTGAACATGGTCTCCAAACGGCCCACGACGGCAAGCCTGCACGAGGTCCAGCTGGGTCTGGGAACCGACTCGCGCAAGCAGGCCGCGTTCGACCTTGGCGGGCCGCTCGGCAGCGGCGGCGAGTGGAGCTACCGGCTGACGGGGCTGCAGCGCCGCAGCGAGACCATGGTGGACTTCATACGCGACGATCGCACCTACCTGGCGCCGGCCTTGACGTGGCAGCCCTCGGCACGGACCCGACTGACGGTGCTGGCCAGCACCCAGTCGGACGACGCAGGACACAGTGGCGGCACGCCGGCACTGCTGCCGCTGTCGGGCATCCTGCTGCCCAACCCCAACGGCACGATCTCGCACAACACCTACGGCGGCGAGCCCGGATTCGACGGCAGGAAGGTCAAGCAGCACGCGCTGGGCTATGAGCTCGAGCACGCGCTCAACGACACCTGGCGACTGCAGCAGCGGGTGCGCGTGGACCGCCTGAAGGCCGACCTGCAGCAGACCGTGGGGCTGTTCGGCCTGGACCCTCGCGACGGACGCACGCTGTACCGCGGCGCCTACGTCTCCGATGGAGGCAGCACCTCGACCGCAGCCGACACCAACCTGCAGGCCAAGTGGGGGCAGGCGCGCGCGGAGCACACCACCATGGTGGGCGTGGACCTGCGGCACGTGCAGGTGAGCGAGCTGGAATACTGGGGGCCGGCCCCCTCGATCAACATCTTCGCGCCGGTGTACGGGGCCCCCGTGAGGAAGGCCCCCCTGCCCTACACGCACCAGAACTACACCTCGAGCCAGGTGGGCCTCTACGTGCAGGACCAGCTCAAGCTCGACCAGCGCTGGCTGCTGACCCTGGGCCTGCGCCGGGACAATGCACGCACCCGGGTGGACGACCACATCAGGGCCACCACCGTCATCAACGACACGACCCGTCCGCAGGCGCGTGAGACCACCTGGCTGGCGGGGGCGAGCTACCTGCTGGCCGGTGGCGTGGTGCCCTACGCGAGCGCGGGCACCGCGTTCCGGCCCAACGTGGCCCCCAACCCCTACGGCCCACCGTTCGATCCCACCCGGGGCCGGCAGTACGAGGTCGGTGTGAAGGTGCAGCCACCCGGCAGCAACAGCCTGTACACGGCCGCGCTGTTCGACCTGACCCAGCGCAACACGCTCACCTCGGACCCCGACCAACTGCATCATCCACTGGGCAAGATCCAGGTCGACGAGTTCCGCTCGCGCGGGCTCGAGCTGGAGGCCAAGGCCTCGCTGACCCGCACGCTCGACGTGGTGGCCGCCTACACCTACCTGGACGCGAAGTTCACGCGCAGTCCGCTGGGCAACCTCGGCAATGGCTTCTGGGGCATTCCGACGCACAGCGCTTCCCTGTGGGCGGACCACAAGATGACGCGGGCATTGAGCATCGGCGCCGGGCTGCGCTACATGGGTGAACGCCCGAGCTCCGACATGAGCACCGAACGCTTCATGCAGCCGGCCTTCACCCAGGTCGACGCCGCGCTGCGCTACCAGGTCGACCGCGTCGAGCTGGCGCTGCAGATGCACAACCTGGGCGACAAAGTCGTCCTGGACTGCGCCGGGCCGAACTGCCGGTACAGCCCAGGGCGCAGCGTGCTGGGGACCCTGACCTACCGCTGGTGAGGAAGCGGCCCCATCAAGGGGCCGACTGCAAGGCCCCTGCCAGGCGGCCGGCGCCGGCGATGGTGCGCAGCTGATAAGGCGCCGGCGCATCCTGGACATAGGCGGGGTCCAGCACGTTGCTCAAGGAAAGCTGCCCCACCAGTGTCGCGCTGGGCCAGAAATTGGGCGCGCCTATGTTGGCCGCCCCCGGGATGGCGCTCGCCGCGGCCATGACGTTGCCCTGCTGTGCCACGTTGCCCAGGGCAAAGGAGCCGCCGAACAGGGTCGGGCTGCCCGTGCCCGCGAAGATGTTGGCCGTCAGCTTCACCGACGAGGCACCCGCGGCGGCCACGACGAAGGTGCCGCCGGTGCGCGTCATGACCACCGTGTTGTGGGTCATCTCCAGCGAATTGACCGGGTGCGTCAAGCCTTCCTGGCCGAAAGCGACCGCGATGGGGTTGTCGGCCATGGGGCCCTTGTGAAGCAGGTTGCCGCGCAGCTGCACCGCCCCACCGTTGGGAAACTCCAGCAGGTAGCTCGACGTGCCGGTCGGGCCGTCCATGAAGTAGCTGTCCTCGATGACGCTCTGCTTGGCGCGGCTTTTGAGGTTGTGGCCGATCTTGGCCTCATGGAAGTAGCTGGCCTTGACTTGCAGCCGGTCCACCGCACCGATGTAGAGGTTGTGCGAATAGCCGTCGCCATGGCCGTTGCGCGCGAACTCGGAGCGCTCGATCGAGACCACGCCGGCGCTGCCGCCGAGGATGCCGTCTTCGTTGTCGTAGAAGCCCGCGTTGCGGATCGTCAGGTTGGTGCCCTCGATGCGGATGCCGGCACCGTTCTTGTCAGGCACCCGGGCGTCATGGAATTCGACGTTGTCGACCGTGGTGTTGGCGCCCTGGATGACCCAGATGGCCTTGCCCTGCGCGCTCTTGCCATCGGCGAACAGGCGTGCCCGGCCCCCGTCCCCACAGATCGTCAGGTTGGCGGCTGACCAGGTGGCGACGTCGCCATGGTAGTCGCCGGCAGCGATCCGGATCACGTCGCCGCTGGCAGCCACCGCCGCTGCGGCGCTGGGTGAGGCATACGTCCTGCCGGGACCGACGCGCAGCACCCGGCCTGTGGCGGTGTCGCACGCCGTGCCCGCCGCAGCGGGTGCCGGAGCCGCTGGGGCCGGAGCAGCAGGTGCAGGGCTCGGCGAGGGTGCTGTGGCGGGCGAGGGTGCGGCGGCAACCGGCGCGCCCCCACTGGCGCCGCCCGACGCCGCATTGTTGTTGTCACCTCCGCTTCCGCCTCCGCCGCCACAAGCGGCCAGGGACACCACGGCACTGACTGACAGAAGACAAACACGATTCATGAGGTGACCTGAAGGTTGAGGTGGGTTCGCGACCAAGGGCACCAATTTTTCACCTCTTACCCACCAGCGATGTAACGGCGCTGACGTCGGCCGCGAAACCGTTACATCAAGTTGCAAGGTGCCCAGGGTTTCCAGAAGCGGCGGCGATCATCAGACCGCCAGGACGATCTTCCCTGCCACGGAGGGTGAAGGGCAGAATGAGGAATTTTCCCGCTCCGACCTCGGCCGGCCCACGCCGCACGCTTGCGCATCCCCGCCGGGTGCCCGCATAATCCGCGCCCATTGCTGAAGGGTGCCCATGAGCGCACCCGCATGACGGAGATCCCAGTTATGTCCTTCCTGTTCATCTCGACGATCGACTGAACACGGTTTCCGAGCCCCGGCTGAACCGTGTCTGTTCCAGATACGGCCTCAGACCGCGCGGCAAGCCAAGCCCCGCCGCCTTCGAGCCGGGGCTTTTGCTTTGCGAAACCGAATGAGTGCACAACTCCGTTCCCGCGCCCTCCAGGAGGGGCGGGTCAAGGCCCTGCGCCGCATGAAACAACCGATGACGCTGGTGCTCGAGGCGAGCCCCGTTGCGCCCGGCCCCCTGGGGCGCGCGCTCGGCCAGCGTGGCATGCGTGGTGCAGGCCAGCACATCCAATGCCGCGGCGCCCAGCGCCGCGCCGACCGCGTGGCGCTCCAGGCGCTGCTGCGACGAAAGGACTGGGATGAATGATTCCAAGAAACTGCGCGAACAGCTGGCGCAGCGCAACCAACAGCTGCAGGAGGTTGCCGCCCAGCTCAAGAGCGAGCTGTTCGGCATCGACGCCATCATCGACCGTGTCATCGACTCGGTACGAGCCTGGTATGTGATGCCCGAACTCGTCTCGCGGCCCGTCATCATCTGCCTCTGGGGCCTGACCGGCACCGGCAAGACCCAGCTCGTGCGCCGCCTGGCGCAGCTGCTGGGTTTCTACGACCGCTTTGTCGAGGTGCAGATGGACGGCTTCTCCAACGGCGCGGGCTGGCGCGGCGCGCAGAGCATCTCGGGCATGCTGGCGCAGTCCGGCGTGCGCGAGGGTGAGCCGGGCATCCTCGCACTCGACGAGTTCCAGCGCTTCCGCACCATCGACAACAAGCGCGCCGAGCTGCGCGTCGAACGCTACCAGGACGTGTGGGCCCTCCTCTCAGACGGCCGCCTGCCGCCCGCACTCTCGCTCTTGAGCGACATCGAATCGTCCATCGCGGAGGCAGCCTTCGACGCCGAACGCGCGGACGCCGACGACGCCAAGCGGCGCTTCAAGCTGCGCAGCTGGGAGGCCCAGGAGCTGCAACGCAACCTCAAGCTCGATGAGCCGCTGATGGAGATCATGGCCTGGACGCCCGAGCAGATCCAGGAGCGCCTGCGCAGCTTCCGGGAAAGCGGCCAGCAGCGATGGGAGACCGACTACAGCCGCCTGCTCATCTTCGTCTGCGGCAACCTCGACGAGGCGTATGAGGGCCTGGCCACCAGCGTGGACGACTGCGACAGCGACGCCGACACCTTCCACGCGCTCACCGGCAAATTGAGCATGATCGACGTCAAGCAGGCGCTCAACAAGCGCTTCAAGCCTGAACAGGTGGCGCGCCTGGGCAACGAACATGTGATCTACCCTTCCCTCTCGCGCCGCGCCTACGAGCAGCTGATCGCTCAGAGCTGTGCACGCTACGCCCGCGAGACGGAGGGCCGCTGCGGCCTGCGCTTCGCGCTGGACGACAGCGTGCGCGCCCAGATCTACGCCAATGCCGTCTTCCCCGCGCAGGGCACCCGGCCGCTGTTTTCATCGATGCACGCCATCCTGGGTAGCGGCCTGGCCAAGGCCGCGTTGTGGGCGCTCGAACACGGCGCCGAGGCTGGGGAGTGTGTGGCCCTCACGGCCGATGGCCGCAGCCTGATCGCGCATTGGCGCGGCCAGTCTCACGCCATCGCCGCGCCGTTCGATATCAATCGCCTGCGCCAGCGCAACAACGCCGACTTCCGCGCCCTGCTGGCTGTGCACGAGGCCGGCCACGGCCTGGTCCATGCCCTGCTCTTCGACCGTGCGCCGCAGGAAATCAAGATCCACGTGGCCAGCTTCGAGGGCGGCTACAACACCTACACCTCGCGCAAGGTCTGGTCACGCCGCAACCTGCTGGACGCCATCTGCACCACCCTGGCCGGCCGCGCCGCCGAGCTGCTCGTCTTCGGGCCCGCGCTGAGTTCGAGCGGCGCCGAGAGCGACCTGCGCAAGGCCACCGAAACGGCAGCCCGCATGCTGCGCCACCTCGGCCACGGCCCGCGCATCGGCCGCAGCGACGTGTCCAGCGAGAGTGAGGACAACCTCTGCACCGACGTGGAGGCCAGCAACGCGCCAATCGAAGCGTTGCTGCAGGCTGAGCACGCACGCGCCACGATGCTGCTCCAGACGCACCGCGGCGCGCTGCTGGCGCTGGTGGACGAGCTGGTGGCGCAGGGGCAGGTCCCTCCGGAACGGTTTGCCGCGGTCGTGGGGCTGCCCCTCGAGGCACCCGAGGACGCCCTGGACCCGTATGCGCAGAAGCTGGCGGCGTTCCGGGCGCAGGAGGCGCAGCGGCTGAGGGCGTAAGGCGGCGCTCAGGCGGTTGGCTCGAGCGGCCGCGCGTTGAGTTCTGCCAGTATGTCCAGGGCCAGCGCGCCTTCCCCAATGCCGATGCCGCGGTTGTGCCGGCGCAGGTTCTGCTGGTCTGTCACATCACGCCACTCCTGCACCTCGATGTGGCCAGCGTCAAGGTCGATCTCGAAACTGATGAAGCGGCCCGCTTCCGTCAGCAGCGTGCCGAACAGGCTGGGCATGCCAGGAAAGTCGATCTCCAGCCCCAGGATGATCCCCCGCTCCAGGTGGATGCCCTGCGCCTCGGCGCACGCCACCAGCGCGCCTGGCACTGGATGGTGGCGCCAGTACTCGGCGCTCGCGCGGATGGCCCGCCGGGTGCGCTCGTTCTGCTGCTGCACGTTGCGCTGGCGAGGCTCCCGTTTCACCTTGTCGATGGTCTGTTCTCCAGGTTGGTGGTGAAGGCCGCTAGCGGAAATGCCGGACCAGCTCCGTGGCCGCGTGGATCCCCAGGCCCACCAGCCCGCCCACGAGCGTGCCGTTGATGCGGATGAATTGCAGGTCGCGGCCGATGTGGTTCTCGAGTTCGCGGGTCATCTCCTGGGCATTCCACTCGCGCACGCGGTCGACGATGTAGCGGCGGATGTCCTCGCGGTAGCGGTCGATCAACGCGGGCGCGGCGGCCGTCAGCTGCTGCTGGATCCAGGCCTGCATGGCCGGGTCGCCCGCCAGCTGCTCGCCCAGACGTTGCGCCGCCAGCCCGACGCGTTCGCGCACCACGGAGCCGGGGCGGGACAAGTCGGCGCAGAGCCAGCCGATCAGGTCGCTCCACAGGCCCTGCAGGTAGCGGCCCAGCTGCGGATGCGCCAGCAGCGCCTGCCAGATGACCGCCCCCCTGGCGCGCAGGTCCGGGTCGTCCTTGAGACGCTCGACAAAGTCGGCCATGAACTGGTCCAGGCGCTCGCGCAGCGGGTGCTGCGCATCCTCCCCCATGTCGGCAAGCAGCTTGGCCACGCCCGCCACCATCTTGTTCGTGGCATAGCGCCCGGCCACGGCGTCCAGGCCCACGAACCGCAGGTACTTCACCTCAGAGGCCACCACGTCGGCCAGCATCTCCTTGAGGGCCTCGTCGTCGAGCACGGCCGCCAACCGCCGCAGCACCTCGTCCAGCAGTTGCTGGTGGCGCCCGTCGGCCGTCAGCACGCCCAGCAGTTCACCCGCGAGGCGCGAGGCGTCAAGCCGGGTCAGCCGCTCCACGACGGTGGCGTGGACGAAGTGACGCACCGCCTCCTCGTCGAACGCCTTCAAGGCATGGCCCAGCAGGCTGCCTGCGTGGTGCCCCACCTGGCGCGCATGCACGGGATCGGACAACCAGGTGGCCAGGCGGGCCGGTGCGTCGAACGCCTGCAACTTGGACAGGACCTGCTGCGTGCTCAGGAAATGGGTGCAGAGGAAGGCGGCCAGGTTCTCGCCGATCCGGTCCTTGTTGCTGGGGATGATGGCGGTGTGTGGCACCGGCAGACCCAGCGGGTGGCGGAACAGGGCCACCACCGCGAACCAGTCGGCCACCGCGCCCACCATGGCGGCCTCGGCGAACGCCGCCACGTACGGCCAGGCGGGGTGCTGGTCCTGCAGGCCGATGGCCAGGGCATACAAGCCCGCCGCGCCGCCCAGCAGCATCAAGGCGATGCTTTTCATCCGGGCCAGGGAGGCAGCACGTTTCATGAAGGCACGTTACGCAGACGTCAATCGAACCGGAAATCGAACCCCGCGCGCTGCGCGGCACGGCGCTGCGTCTTGAGCCAGCGCTTCGTGGCCGCCGGGTCGTCGAAGAGGCGAAGCTCGCGCGTCATCAGGTTCAGGTCCGCTTGCAGTTCGCGCCGCTGCCGCTCGATCGCCAGGCCCAGCTGGTCTGGCTTCAGCTTGACCTCCGGTGGCAGCCCGAAGGTGAAGCGGAAATTCACCTCGACCTCGCTGACTTCCCTGCGCAACCGTGTCAGCTGTTCGCCCAGGAGCTTGTTGTAGGACTGCAAGCGCGGGGCGTCTGCGCGGGCCAGCTCGGCGGCGTCGAGCTGCTGGACCTGCACCTGGAGGTCCAGCAGGCTGAGCAGGTCATTGGCCGCGTGCGCCCGGTTGACCTTCTGCATGAGGGCGGTCTTCGCCGCGCGGGCCTGCGGATCGGCCTCCCGGTCGGGGTGCAGGGCACTGGCGAGCTTGCGGAAAATGTCGCGCTGCGATTGCCTGGCGTGCTGCGCCTGAGCGTCTTGCCGTGGTGGAGGCGCATCAACGGGCACGGTGTCGTCGACCTCCGGCTCGCTGGGCGGCGCGTCCTGCGGGCCGGGGTCGAACTCGGCGCCGGCGTGCTTGGCGAACAGGGCACGGAGTTCGGTGTCGTCTGGCTCCGCCTCGAGCAGGTAACCCGCCGTCTCGACGATCAGCTCGCCCAGTGTGCGGGTCTCGGAGGGGCTCCAGCCAGGTTGGTCGCACAGCCCATCCAGTGCGAACACCCAGGTGCGCTGGGCCTGCGTGAGGGAGTCCTCGATCGGCGCCAACTGTTCGGCATGCACCTGCTCATACTCGGCGATCTTCGCCTGCCAGGTGGCGGCCGACTGGCGCGCCGTCTCGATCTGGTGCACCAGGGTGTTGAAGCGCTTCTGCTCCGGCGTCAGGGGTGAACGCCCATCGCTGGTGATGAGCGTCAGCTGCGAGGCGGCGGGCGGCCTGGAGGTTGTGGGCTTCTTCATGGTGAGGGCGTATTTTGCAGCGGGCGTCTGCGGGCGGGGTCGTGTGCCTGGCAACGCTCGGGGGCTTCGGGCGTGTCATGCACTTGGGAGCTGGGCACGCAAGAAGCTATCGTTTTGAACGAGGAGCAAGCGCATGCCGCGCGAGGACTTTGTGGAAACTCATGTAGTCCGACTCACCTACCAGAGGTTCTTTTCATGGCACTCAATAAAAAAGGCAAATACTGGTACGGAACCACGTTGGAAGACACCAAAGCCGAAATGCTGAAATTCAGCAGACGCAATGGATATGAGGCCGTCAAATTCGCCGAAGCGGTTTGTCTCTGTGGAGGCCGAGCGTTCCACCTGTCAAGCGATGAGGCCGAAGGAGCGGCCAGGAGAACATGTATCTCATGCAGTGAAGAAAAGTGGATGGGCGACAGTGTCGAGTACATGGACAGTGCCCAGCTCGAAAGGCATGAGTGTGTCTGTGAAGCCGAGAATTTTCAGATTCTGTCAGGAGTGGCCCTGTATGAGGGAAGCAATGACGTCCGCTGGTATTACATAGGCTGTCTCTGCACGAAGTGCCGACTTGTTGGGGTGTTCGCCGACTGGAAGTGTGAGGCGGGAGATGCCAATGAGTTTCTTGCAAGAACTTAGCAACGACTGCGCGCAAGGCACACCGGGGTGACTTTCTCGCGGACCAAGCGCAACAACGTGGTCTCGCCGCCGCTGGGCCCCACCAGAGCGACTCGCTCACCGGCCCTCAGCCGCAGCGACATGTCCTCCAGCCCGATGCACCGCCATCGACTGCGACGATGGGCAGCACGCACCCGCGTGAGCGTGGGGAAAGAGAAAAAGGGGAGATCCCGCCGGGCGGCGGGGTGGTGGACGCCACGCCGGCGCTTACACAGCCCGGGGCAAGGCGCATCCCATCCGCCTGATGCGCACGACCGCCGCCGCCACCAGGCCAGCCACGCCCACCCCGTAGGCGAACACGAAGAACGCGAACTTCACCGTGGAGCAGCTGGAATACACGTACGCCAGCGCATCCGGAAAGTCGAGCGGCCGCGCCAGCATGGCGTAGCACACCAGGTTCTCGCAGGCGTCGGCCAGCGGCGCGATGGCGCTGAGACAGGCCGCACCCGACATCCACCGGCGCAGCCTCGAGGCGGGCGCGAACGCCCGCGACAGCCACAGCAGCGCCAGCACGTGCAAGGCCAGCGTCGAGAGGATGAACAGGAAGTCGATGTGCTGGGTGCGGAGGTAGACATCGAGCGTGCCTTGCTGGAGCATGCCGGCGTACCAGGCCTTCAACTGCGACGGGTTGAATGACAATTGCGCCACGTAGTAGGGCACCGGCAGCTTCGAGGCGGCCTGGCTCTGGTTGAGCCAGCTGGTGGCCAGCTGGTTGCCGGCGAAGGCGATGGCGGTGCCCAGCGCCAGGAAGCGGCCGCAAGGTTGGGCGCTCAGGCGTTCGATCAATTGCTTCATGGTGTCTCCACAGAGGTAGTTAGGCGATGGATCCATTGTGTTTTTCAAGGCAGGCCAGCGGAAGCGACGCCGCGTCATACGAGGTATGCATCCATGAATGCCGATGAATTCGACTGGAGCCTGCTGCGCACCTTTCTCGCGGTGGCCGAGCATGGCTCGCTCAGCAAGGCCGCACAGCAGACCCAGGCCAGCCAGCCGACCCTGACGCGCCAGCTGGCCGCGCTGGAGGCCGAGGTCGGCGCGGCGCTGTTCGAGCGCTCCGGCCGCGGCATGGCGCTCACCGCCACCGGCCGCGCCCTGCTGGCGCCGGCGCGCCGGGTGCGCGATGCGGTGGCGGGTGCGGTACAGGCCCTGGCCGAGCGCGCCAGCGACGAGGGCGGCACCGTGCGCATCAGCGCGAGCGAGCTGGTCGCCGGACAGCTGCTGCCGGCCATCCTGGCGCGCCTGCGCCATGCCCACCCCGAGATCCAGATCGAGCTGGTGCCAAGCAACCGCGTGGACAACCTGCTCGAGCGCGAGGCCGACATCGCCGTGCGCATGGCCGAGCCCACGCAGGGCAGCCTGCTCACGCGGCGCGTGGGCCACTGCACGCTCGGCTTCTACGCGCACCGCCGCTACGTCGAGCGCTTCGGCCTGCCCCAGCCCGACGGCCGCACACCCCACCATTGGATCGGGCTCGACAAGTCGATGATGCTGATCAACGGCTTTCGCCAGGGCGGGCTCCCGGTCGAGCGGGACTTCTTCGGCCTGCGCTGCGACAGCCAGCTGGTGGGCTGGGAGGCAGTGCGCGCCGGCCTGGGCATCGGCATGGGCCTGTGTCAGGTGGGCGATGCCTGCGACGAACTCGTGCGCGTGCTGCCGCAAGTGCAGCTGCCGCAGCTGCCGATGTGGCTCACCGCCCATCGCGAGCTGAAGGACTCGGTGCCCCTGCGCCGCACCTTCGACCACCTCGCCGACGCCCTCGCCGCGCCGACCTGACGGCGTGCGGCACCAGCATCCCTCGGACACAGACGAGCAACAGGAGCGCAACAGGGCCTGCCTACGATCAGGGCATGACCTCCACCCTCCCCCGACCTCTTCACCTTGCGGCGCGGAACCTCCTGGCGCTCGCGACCTTTTCCGCCACCCTGGGCGCACTCACGGGCTGCGCCGGCCCCGCCCCTTCGCCCCACCCTTCGCATGCGCGCGTCGACCCGCCCCAGGACACCCTTTGCCGCGCGCGCCTGGACGAGGTGCGCGCACGGGTGGACCCTCATCTGACAAGCTCCCTGATGGTGGTGCGCGGCGACGAAGTCGTCTTCAGCTTCGGGCCGGTCGAGCGGCCCAGTCCCGTGCACTCCGTACGCAAGAGCCTGCTGGCCATGCTGTACGGCCAGCCCGTGGCGCAAGGCCGGATCGACCTGGACGCGACGCTGGCGCAGCTGGGCATCGACGACGACGCCGGCAGCCTGCTGCCCATCGAGCGCCAGGCGCGCGTGCGCGACGTGCTCTCGGCACGTTCGGGCGTCTACCACCCGGCCTCCAACCCTGGCGATGACACCGCCAGCGCGCCGCCCCGAGGCTCGCAGCTGCCCGGCACCTACTTCCTCTACAACAACTGGGACTTCAACGTCGCAGGCGACATTTTCGAGCAGCAGACCGGGCGCCGCATCTACGACGCCTTCAACGAGGACATCGTCTTGCCGCTCGGCTTGCAGGACTTCCATCTGGCGGACCAGCACCGCCAAGGCGACGCGAGCCGATCCAGCCACCTGGCCTATCCCTTTTCGCTCTCGGCCCGCGACATGGCGCGCATCGGCCAGCTGATGCTGGCGCAGGGCCGCTGGGAGGGACGCCAACTCGTGCCGGCCGGCTGGGTGCAAGCCATCACCGCCCCCATCACGCCCCCCGAAGACATGCACCCTGCGCGAAGGACCCGCCAGCACCTCGCCTACGGGGACATGTGGTGGCTCCCCCAGGAGCCCGCGGACTCGCCGCTGGCCGGCGCCTACATGGCCTGGGGCTACTTCGGCCAGTACCTGCTCGTGGTGCCGAAACGCGGCATGGTGGTGGTGCACAAGTTCGACACCAACGCGAAGGTCGGCGGCCCCCCTGTGCCCACCCTGCATGTCGCGGACTTCCTGTCCTTGGCACGCACGCTGGCCGACGCGCCTTGCGACGCAGGCCTGGGCACGGGCACGGCGCAGTGAGCCTGGTCAGAGCGAGTCAAGGAAAGCCAGCACCGCCTCGCGGTCGGCCCGGCTCATCGCCTCGAACCGGCCGCGGCTGCCCGCGGCCTCGCCGCCGTGCCAGGCAATGGCCTCCATCAGCGTGCGGGCCCGGCCGTCGTGCAGGTAGCGCACGGCTTGCGGATCCGCAGCGCCCGTCCCCTTCTGCGTGTACTTCAGCGAGCCCAGGCCCCACAACGGCTGCGTGCGCCACATGCCGGGGCCGGCCTGGCCCTCGGTCAGGGTGTCGGCCAACTCGGGGCCCATGTCGTGCAGCAACAGGTCGCTGTACGGATGGATGGTCTGGTTGCGCAGCTCCTGGAAGGGATGGTTGTTCCCCGTCTTGAGCTCGGCGACGTGGCAGGCAGTGCACGCGGCCTGCGCAAACAGCTGGCTGCCGCGGGCGATCCTGGTCGGGTCGATGTTGCTGTGCTCCGGCGGCACGACGATCTGCTGGCCGTTCCCATCCAGGGTGTAGCCGCTGGGGTACTTGCGCTGCGCAGGCACGCCCAGCAGCTGCAGGTAGGTCGACAGGCGGTCGATCTCCTGGGCGGACACGGCAGGCGCCGCGGTGCTGGTCCTGCAATCCGGCGCGCCGCGTTGGCAGCCCACGGTCCTGAAGGCGGGTGTGGTGACGCCCATGTCCTGCAGGAACGCCCCCGAGGCCTGCTGGCGCACGGTGCCCTTGCCGGCCTTCCAGCCATAGCGGCCCAGGTGGCGCTGGCCTGTCTCCGGGTCGATCGACCAGTTGGGGACGCCGCGCACGCCGTCGCCGTTCTTGTCGGTGGGATCGGCCAACGCGAGGATGGTGGACTCGTCCAGCGCCTCGATCAGGCCCATGCCGATCACCTGGGGCGCCTGGCGCACCGACAGCTGCGCGGGCACCGGCCCCTTGAAGGCATAGACAGGCTTTTGCAGCTGCACCACCTCGCCGTCGGGCAAGGTGCGCGAGCTGGCCTGGAATGCGCTGATCGTGACGCTGTAGTCGGCCGCGCCGGACGTGCGCGACAGCTGCTGGACGTTGATGCCGTAGGTGGGGTCGGGCGTGACGCCGGCGCTGGTGCTCGCCGCGGCGGTCATGACCGCAAACTTGGTCAGCGGCATGCCGACGGCCGCGGCCGGGCTGCGGCCGTTGAACGAATGGCAGGCGAAGCAGCGCTCCTCGTTGTAGCGTTGGCCCAGCTGGTTGGCATGCGCGGTGAACACCGGGTTCACGTCGGGGCTCTCGGTGTGCCGGCCGTCGAGGAACGAGGTGTGGAACAGGCGCCGCCCTTCGACGAAGCGCTGCATGTTCGCCCCGCCGATGTTGGCGGCCGACTGCTGGAACACGCGGTGCGGCTCCTCGGAGTAGTTGTAGGACACGCTGGCCAGGCCGCCGAGCAGGGCGTCCTCGGGCAACGGCGTGGTGTCGAGATAGGGGGCGGTGCCATACCAGGGCACGAAGCCCTTGCCCACCACGTACATCTGCTCGAGCGAGTAGTCGCGGCTCTGCCCGCCGTCAATGAGGGCCACCGTGCTGCCCTCCAGATGGTCGAGGAACACGCCGGCCGTCATCTCGATCTTGTCGCCGAGCCGCAGCTTGTTGTCGGGGCGGGCGGTGTTGCCCTGGTACTGCTTCTCGTCGTTGTAGCGCCAGTAGTCGGTGATGGACTGCGCCACACACAGCTTGGTGAGGTCCTCGGAGGGATCGCAGCGGTCCTTGTCGTAGCCGACGTTCATCTTCCAGCCGTACTCGATGACGCCGGGGTCGATGCGGCGGAACGCCTGGAAGCTGTTGTTGATAAAGGTGCCGTTGTTGGGCTTCAGGTAGGCCGTGATCTTCTGGCGGCCCGCGGGCACTTCGTCGCGGATGATCAGGCCGAAGGTGCGGTTCTGGAAATAGAACGTCGAAAACGCCAGGTAGTTGCCGGGCCCCTTGTCCACCGTGTCCGTCCAGGGCTCACCGCCCTCCCGCGCATGGCGAGGGGTGGGCCTGAAGCCCGCGATCGTCACCAGCGTCCCGTCGGCTTCCGTGTACTGGACTTGCTCGACGACCCTGGTCCCGCTGGCAAAGAGCGGCACGTAGTCGGCGGCGCCCAGCCCGCTGGGCGCCGGCACTGGTGCGCCCGTCGTGGGCGGGGTGGCGGGCGCGGGCGCAGGTGCTTGTGCGGAGGAAGGTGCAGGCGCTGGTGCCGGTGCCGAGGAGGAGGAGGAGGAGCCACCCCCGCAGGCCGTCAGTGACGCGGCCGCAGCCAGCATGGCCATCCAACCCACCGCCGCAGGAAAGGGGCGGTCATCTCGAATTCGCGGGCGCATCTTCTTTTTCCTCTCGACAAGCCCGCGAGCATCCCGGCTGGCCCCACCCAGCGTGTTTCAAATTGCAACATTCTTAAGGCTGATTGGGCCTGATGCGCCGATGTTTACAAAAGGCTCACAAAGAGCCGGCCTTCAACCCGGAGGGCCTGGCCGGCGCATGCGACGCCTGGAGCCCCCGCCCACCACCTGATGGCTCGCCAGCGTCAGGCATGCTGAGCCGAGCAGGGAGCGGTTTCCGCGCGGACTGAATTCACTTCACGCCGAGGCCTTCACTCGACGTCGCCCTTGGGGTTGCAGTCCTCGTTCTTGAGCCCGCGCGTGCCCTGGTAGCCCGGCAGGCTGGCCGCCGCGGGACTGCGGGCGAACGCGAGGGCGGCGCCAAGCACCGGGGCTTGCGCGGCCTCGCGCCGCGCCTTCGTCTGGCGTTTCGTCTCGCCCGGCCGGGCCTGCCACAGGTCCGGCGCCGTGGCCGCCGCCACCGCCGCAGGGGCGAGCTGGTCGGGCCGCTGCCTCATCTCGTCCGCCCACAGGAACTCGGCGAACGGCGGCGGCGGGGTCATGAGCTTGCGGCAGTACCCGTCCGCCTTGCGAAGCAGCCAGGCCAGCGTGCGGTAGGGATCGTCGGGAATCTTCTCCAGGGTCTGCGGCAGGTCGTCGACGCCGATGGGCGTGCCGTTCTGGTCGGCCAGCCGCACCCAGCGCCGCGCCTGCATCTCAGACCAGAAGCGGACCGGCTCGGTGGTCGCGACGGCCTCCTGGTACTTGCAGGTGGCGTGCGTGAAATCAGCGGCCATCCACGCGCGGGCACCGTGGTGGTGGTCGATCACGTAGAAGTCCTGGTTGGGGCCGCGCACGATCGGGATCGGGTCCTTCTTCAGGTCGGCCACTTCCTTGGTGAAGTCCTCCTCGATGTCCTTGCGCTTCTTCGCGATCTCGCCCACGCCGACGGCGCCCTGGAGCGGGCGCAGGGTGCGCAGGTCGCAGATGCAGGTGCCGCCCGGCGAGGTGCCCCAGCGGCAGGTGTCCGCCGAGATCTCGAGGATGCGGCCGCTGATGTTGGCCGCGGGCTCGGACAGGGTCTTGCCCGCCAGGTCCAGCGTCATCCGTCGCTCGCCGGCCCGCAGGGTGACGGCGGTGTTGCTGCGGCTTTCCTCGGCCAGCTCGAGCAGGGGCGACATGTCCTGCTTGCGCTGGGTCCACCGGGTGCCGCTGCGGGTGAAGATGAAGGTGCGGTCGCGGCCAGGGGCCTCGTTCTCGTTCATCAGGCCCCGGACATAGGTGACGTTGGCGGGGCCGACGTCCTTTTGCGCCAATGCTGGCCTCGCCAGGCACAGCAGGCCGCAGAGGATGGTGGCAAAGAGGAACACGGCGCGGCGGGCAAGGGCGCTGGGCTGCATGGCGGGCCTTCCAGGAGAGGTAGGTTGAGGTAAGAACGTCGTGTCTCGCAACGGCTTACAACACACCTTCGGTGCCCATGAAGCGTCGGGGCAAGGTGCCATGGGTGGGGCGCCGGAACAGCGGCGCGCTGGATTCTGGCACGCCGTTCGTGCCGTTCGATCGGCGTATATTGGCCGTCCCTTCCTCCTTCCTGTTCCTCTCGCCAGGCAAACCCATGACCAACACCGTGAGACTTCACCGCGTGCTCCGGGCCACCCCGGAGCGGGTCTACCGCGCCTTCCTCGACGCCGACGCGATGGCGAAATGGCTTCCGCCCTACGGTTTCACCTGCAGGGTCGACCACATGGACGTCAAGCCGGGGGGCACGTTCAGGATGTCGTTCACCAATTTCTCGACCGGCCACAGCCATTCCTTCGGGGGCGAGTACCTGGAACTCGTCCCCCACCAGCGCCTTCGCTACACCAGCAAGTTCGACGACCCGAACCTGCCGGGCGCCATGGTGACGACGGTGTCGCTGGTGCCCGTCTCCTGCGGCGTGGAGCTGAATGTGGAGCAGGCGGACATCCCGGCGGTCATCCCCCCGGAGATGTGCTACCTCGGCTGGCAGGAATCGCTGCAGCAGCTGGCCAGGTTGGTGGAGCCGGTGATCCCGGAGTGAGGCCCGCCCCGCGCCTCAAAGCAGCGCGGTCTCCCCCTCACCCTCGGCCCGCACGCCCAGTGGCAACACGCACAGCCGCACGCCGTCCAAGGTCAGCACCAGGCCCAGTTGCCCGCCCACCTGCGTGACACCGCAGGCAGTGGCCGGCGACGCCTGCGGCACGGCTTCGGCGTCCTCCATGGAAGTCCTCGCCAATGCGCTGATCGGCGGCTGGCGGAGCATCGCCCACAGCGCCTGCGGATCGCGCAACTGCAGGGACTGCAGGTAGAGGCGCAAGACGGTCTCCTCGCGGGGGTCGGGTTCTGACGCGGACCGGGGCGTCTCGCCCGCACCCGCCTGGCGCAGACGCAACAGCGCCCGCCGCAACTGCTGTCGGCTGGCGGCCTCGGACTTGCCGCCGGCCTGCGCAAGCTCGGCGTGGCCCACCTCGAACACCTCGTGCAGCAACACGGCCGCACCCTCGGCAGGTGCCAGGTGGACCGCCAGCAGGCGCAGGGCATGCGCGGCCTCCTCCGCCAGCGCGGCGTCCGCCTCGGCCGCAGGCGAGGCCGGTGCCGCCTCGGCAGCGGCGGCGGTCTCCGCCACCCAGCGTTCCATCCATTGACGCCGCCGCAACCGGTCGACGGCCAGGTGGCGCACCACGGTGAGCAGCCAGGCCTGGGCGACGTCCGGCGCCTGCGCACGGGCCTCCAGGGTACGGACGTAGGCGTCCTGCACGGCATCCTCGGCGTCCGTGGGGCCCAGCAGGCGGGTGGCCACCCGCACGAGGCGGCGGCGGTCGGCATGGATCAGGGCCAGTGTGAGTTCATCGCGCATCCGGCGCAGCTTGCCACAACCAGGCCGCCCGGTGTCACGCCAGCCGCGCCTCGTTCGTCAAGGCAGCTCAACCACAAGGAGCTTCGCCATGGAAACCCCGCACGCCACACCGTCCAGCGCCACCGAGCCGCGCACGTCTTACCTGGAGGAGAAAGCCTTCAAGGCGCGCACCCTGCTGATCTTCGGCACCGTCACCGATGCGATGGCCGCCGACGTGACCCGCCGGCTCATCGCCCTGGACGCCGACAGTGCCGACCCCATCGACGTGCTGGTGAGTTCGCCCGGCGGGCACCTGGAGTCCGGCGACGCCATCCACGACATCCTGCGCTTCATCGCCGCGCCGGTGAACATGATCGGCACCGGCTGGGTCGGCAGCGCCGCCACCCACCTGTACCTGGCAGTGCCGCGGTCCAGGCGCTACTGCCTGCCCAACACGCGCTTCCTCATCCACCAGCCCAGCGGTGGCGCTGGCGGGACGGCCAGCGACATCGCCATCCAGGCACAGGAAATCATCAAGGCCCGCGAGCGCATCGCGCGCACCATCGCACGCGAGACTGGCAAGTCCCTGGAGGTGGCGCTGGCCGACATCGAGCGGGACCGCTGGATGTCGGCCGAGGAGGCGGTCGCGTACGGGCTGGTGTCGCGGATCATCGAGCGCAAGGCCGAACTCCAGCGCACCGGCGCCGGGAAATGAGGAGGCCCGCTACTCGCTGGCCTGCACGTCCGCCAGTGCCCCGCTGCGGTTGTCGAACTCGCAGCGGTAGGTGAACGCTTCCGCCTGCATGCCCGGGGCGCGTTGCACCCCGCCCTGCCCTTGCAACAAGGTGCGCTCCGGCTTGGTGGCGGGCTTGAGCTGACGGGACTCGGCGTCGAAGGCGATGCGGCCGACGCGCGGATGTCTGTTCTTGAGCAAGCCGGCCACCGCGGCCTCGCAGGCTTGGGGGCTCAGGTGCGACAGGTCGGGCTGCCAGGCCTGACCTTCACTCTGGCGACGCGCGACCGCCGCCTTCGCGTCGCCGATCACCACCCCGTTGGTCTTGCCGGTGCGCACGTTGTAGTTGCACCCGTAGCTGAAGGACACCGCCGCCTTCGCGCTGCCGTTGGCATAACGGCCCGTCCCCTTCAGGGGCACTTCCTCATCGTGCGGCGACACGATGACCGGCGCACCGGGGCTGAACTCGATCCGCTGGACATCCGGCCCGCGCAGGGTGCGCAGGCTGTCGGACACCGCCGCCTCGCAGGCCGTCAGCGCCTGGGCCGACAGGGGCTTCTTGTCACCGCTGGGCTCGGAAGCGGAAGCCGGGGCTGGGGCAGAGGAAGCCCCTGGCTCCGGCGCCTCGGCCGAAGGGGGGGCTGAGATGGCAACACGGGTCGCGCCCAGGAGGCACAGGGCAAGCAGCAGGGGCAGGCGGGCGGACAACGGCATGGGGTACTCCAGACTGACCGGGATGATGCCCAGATTCGCGGGCAGGTGGGAGGTCCGGGGCCCCGGGGTTCTCCCTAATACCTCAGCGCGAACGGG